>NZ_CAWMFQ010000253.1:0-3308 GCF_963866995.1 Aeromonas sp. ZOR0002
GGGGAGCGGCTCTTGCGGGAACGGCTGGCGGCGCGGCCCCAGGATGCCACCCTGCGCTACGCCACCGCCCTCTATCTCTCGGGGCAGGACAAGATGGTGGAGGCGAGAGGGGTGCTGGCCGCCATCCCTAGGTCCGGCTGGACACAGGACATGGATGCGCTGGATCAGCGCCTCGCCCGTGACGAGGTGCTCGCCAGGGCGAGGGCGCGTCACGAGGCCGGGGATGATGAGGGGGCCGAACGCCTGCTTCAGCCGTTGCAGCCGGATGAAGAGGTAAGCCTGATGCTGGCGGAATGGGCCACGGATCGGGGGGCCTATGCACTGGCGGAGCAGCGCTATCAGGAGGTGCTTGCCCGCACGCCGCAACAGCCCGAGGCCAGGCTTGGCATGGCCGAACTGGCCCAGGCCAGGGGCGATCTGGCAAAGGCCCGTCACTGGCTGCCCGCCTGGCCGGTCAGCCAGCTGCCCCCGGAGGGGGCCAACTACTACCGCCGGGTAGCCAATCTCTATCAGGCGCTGGGAGAGGACGAGACAGCCCGCGCCATCTTCACCGACTACGAACCCCTGGTGGCGCTGCAACCGGCCTCCCAGCAGGCGGCACTGTTCTGGCGCGATGCCGCCCGCCAGCGCTTTGCCGAGCATGATGTGGAAGAGGCCCTGGTGCGGGATCGCAAGGGGCTGGTGGCCGCAGGTCTGGCCCCCCGCGAGGATCTGGAGGGGGGCGAGCTGACCCGGCTGGCCCGCAGTCAGGATGGGGAGGGGTGGCTGGCATCCGGCCTGCGCAGCGATCTCGACAGGCATTACCGGCAGAGCCAGACCACCTTCTCCCTCGACAGCGATTACTGGGGCTCCAGCGGTACCGGGGGCTACTCGGATCTGCGGGCGCTGACCCAGATGGCGCAACTGGATACGCCGCTGGCCGGTGGTACCGCCTTCGGCCGCCTTGAACTGGTCGACATGGATGCCGGAGAGCTGCCGGACTCCCCTTACCGGGCGCAGTTCGGTACCTGTGCGGCCAGGGACTGTCGCGGGGACGCGCACCAGCAGAGCCGGGGGACCACCCTGGCGGCAGGCTGGCAGCGGGGGGCCTGGGCGTTCGATCTGGGGACCACGCCCCTCGGTTTCGAGGTGGTGGACTGGGTTGGTGGCGCCACCTTGACCGGTGACTGGCACACGCTGGGGTGGGGGATGACCCTCTCGCGTCGGCCCGTCAGCAGCTCGCTGCTCTCCTATGGGGGAACGGTGGATCCGGGCACGGGCATCAGCTGGGGTGGGGTGCGGGCGAACGGGGTCCGCCTCGATCTCAGCCGGGATCTGGGAGGGGCCGTCGGGTTCTGGGGCAGCGCCCAGCAGCACCTGCTGACCGGCAAGAACGTGCCCGACAACTGGCGCACCCGGCTCATGGGAGGGGGCTATTACAAGTTCGTCAACGAGACCCATCGCCGTGCCAGCGTGGGGATCAGCACCATGCTGTGGCACTACCAGCAGGATCTGGGGGGCTATACCCTGGGGCAGGGGGGGTATTACAGCCCGCAGGGGTACTTCTCGCTCTCGGTGCCGGTGAGCTACCGGCAGCGTACCCCGGACTGGTCGTGGGAGCTGGGGGGATCGGGATCCTGGTCCTACGCCCGTACCGACGACAGTCGCCGCTACCCGCTGGAAGGCCTGTTGCCAAGCGGTTTGCCAGACAGAAATGCGCCTGTGAAAGGGGGCAGTAGCAGTGGATTCGGCTACACCCTGAATGGCGTGGTGGAACACAGGCTGACGGAGCACTGGCGCATCGGTGGCCGGGTGGACATCCAGCAGGCGGATGACTATGCCCCCAGCCATGTCACCCTGTTCCTGCGCTACACCTTCAAGCCCTGGCAAGGGGATCTCGACATGCCGCCAAGGCCTCTCACTCCCTACGCGGACTTCGACTGACAGGGGCGCCCGTCATCACCGGGCGCCCTTATTTCAGATAGGAACGCAGTACCCTCACCACCTGATCCAGATCCTCCAGCCGCTCGGCATGGGTCGCCTCCTCGGCGCCAAGATGCTCGCGCATGTGTCCCTCCAGCACCTCCAGCATCAGGCCGTTGACGGCGCCGCGGATGGCGGCAATCTGCTGCAGGATGGCGGCGCAGTCTGTTTCCTGTTCCAGGGCGCTCTCCAGGGCGCCGGTCTGCCCCTTGATGCGCCTGACCCGAGCCAGCAGCTTCTTCTTGTCGTGAACCGTGTGTGACATCCAGGATCCTCTCGATCAATAAAACTATACTGGGGTATAGTATATAGCATCCTCGTTTTCAGGAGAAATCCATGCCATCCCTCGCCTCATCCCACTGCCACCACCCCGTCGTCCACGAAGGGAATCCCCTGGCCGAACAGAAGACCCGCTGGGCCGTGCTGCTCACCGTCGTCATGATGGTGGCGGAGATCGGTGGCGGCTGGTTCTACAACTCCATGGCGCTGCTGGCCGACGGCTGGCACATGAGCTCCCATGCCCTGGCCCTCGGCCTCTCGGTGCTGGCCTATCGCGCTGCCCGCCACTTCGCGCGGGATCACAGGTTCAGCTTCGGTACCTGGAAGATAGAGGTGCTGGGGGGCTTCAGCAGCGCCCTGCTGCTGGTGGGGGTGGCGGGATTGATGCTGTTCGAGTCGGTGGCCAGGTTGCTGGACCCCAGCCCCATCCATTATCAGCAGGCGATCGGCATTGCCCTGCTGGGCCTGCTGGTGAATCTGGCCTGTGCCTGGCTGCTCAGGGACGATCACGGCCATCACCATGGTCACGACCACCATCACGGTCATCACGACCACTCGCACGATCACCACCACGGCCATCAGGATCTCAACCTGCGGGCCGCCTACCTCCACGTGCTGGCGGACGCGGCCACCTCGGTGCTGGCGATTGTGGCGCTGGTGGGAGGCATGTTGTGGGGGGCGGACTGGCTGGATCCCCTGATGGGCATCGCCGGGGCCGTGCTGGTGGCGGTGTGGGCCAGGGGGCTGCTGCGTGATACCGGGCGCGTCTTGCTGGATGCGGAGATGGATGCGCCCCTGGTGGACGAGATCCGCGAGGTGATCGCCGAGCTGCCTGGCGCCGAGATCCGCGATCTGCACGTCTGGCGGGTGGGGCAGACGCAGTATGCCGCCGCGATGTCGTTGCAGATGGCGACCCCGCTCCCGGCACAGGCGATCCGCGAGCGCCTCGCCATCCATGAGGAGCTGGTGCACCTGACCATCGAAGTGTCTGCCGACTGACGCCCCTGGCGGGCGTCAGCGGGGAGGCTCGCTCCCCTGATCCTGCCAGAGGGAGCCCAGCATCAGCC
>NZ_CAWMFQ010000253.1:3355-8414 GCF_963866995.1 Aeromonas sp. ZOR0002
GCAGTCCCGGCGGGTCGTCGAGCAGGCGGCCCGGCTCCAGCAGCAGGTGGCCGTCGGCATGAAAGCCCAGGCTGGCGTGAACCTTGCCTTCCTCGCCACACACCTGGAGGAGGCCGTTCAGGGAACCCCCCTCGCCGGGTTGACAGCGCAGCCGCAGCTCCCGTGGTTCCCCCAGCAGGGTGAAGGCGCGGGCGAGGGGCGGGCTCTCTTCATAATCCGGCCAGTTGAAGAAGTGATAGCGTTCGGCGAGCACGCCGGCCTGCTGGCAGAACTGATCGAACAACTGGGCAATGCCCTGATACTCCTGGTCCAGCCGCCTGGCCTGCTCCTCAATCCGTTTCATCACCCAGCCCCCTCTATCCATTTGATTGGACATTGATTTCGTCACTCGCTCCCCTCTTCCCGCTGGTATGGGCCGAAAGCGGTGCCAGGTCTGTGAGCGCGATCGAGTTTTCGTTATGAAAACGTTATCTTGTTGATGCGGATTGGTTTTTTTTGCCCATCCGCTCACATTTACGGCAATTCCCGCTGATTAATATGACACCGCTCGGCAATGACCGGGTACTCGGATATCGAGACTAACTACAGCGGGAATTATAAAAAAATGGATATGAAAAAGACCAAAGTGGCGCTGGTAACAGCCTCACTGCTCGCGCTTTTGTCAGGCTGTAACGACAACAGTTCTTCTGCTCCTGCCCCTCAGGATGAGCCCGTCGCTCGTCTTCCCAACGTCCAGCCCCCGGCCGAACTGCTGACGGCCGGCCCTGACGAAGCGGTCATCGCCCTGGTGGATACCCAGACCAGCGCGGCGCGCGGTGTCACCGGCCCGTTCGCCAGCCACAGCCTGCACCTGTGGAACAACGACGCCTGCAACTCGACCTCGGAGGGCGGCCTCAACACCGGTTGGGATGACAAGAGCAAGACGCCGTCCGCGGCGGACAGTTTTGGTCCGGCCTGGGTCGTGCCGCTCTCCAAGATGGAAGGCTGCATCAACTTCATCGCCCGCAACGGCGATCTCGCGAACCTGACCGGCAGCGACATGAAGGTGGTCTTCAACGATCACCCGGATCGCACCGTGGCCATCGTCGCCGGCAAGAACGAGATCTTCGGCAGCCGGGCGGAAGCCTTCACCGCCGCCTTCGGCGTGGCGGGGGCCAGTGCCCATCTCATCGACGACAACACCCTGATTTGGCAAGGGGGCAAGGACAAGCCCTATGTGCGCCTCTACTACACAGAGTCAGGCACCATCACGGCAAACAGCGAGGGCGTATTCGATTTCCCCTACCTCAAGCTGACCCCGACCAGCCTGACCGAAGAGCAACAGGCCAAATACCCGCACCTCAAGGATGCCGCCGCCTTCGCCCTGCCCGCGGGGAAAGATCTCAAGCCCCTGCTCAAGGGTGAGCTGGTCGCCATCGGGACCGATGCGGACGGCATCCTGCAGGGGGCGACCCTGGTGCAGAGTGCCGGTGCCCTCGATGCCCTTTACAGCGAAGCGGCCACCAAGCTGGCCTACGGCGCCGTGGTGGAGGGAGGCAATGTCACCTTCCGGCTCTGGGCACCGACCGCCAAGTCGGTCAAGCTGGCGCTGTTCGACGAGCAGCACAAGTCGCTTGGCGAGCGCGCCATGACCCTGGACGAGGCCAGCGGCAGCTGGAGCGTGCAGGGGGGCAGCGATCTTGTCGGCAAATACTACCGCTACGACATCCAGGTCTATCACCCGGTCAGCCGCAAGCTGGAATCCTATCAGGTGACCGACCCCTACTCCTTGAGCCTGGCGATGAACTCCGAGTTCAGCCAGGTGGTGGATCTCGACGATCCGGCCCTCAAGCCGGAAGGCTGGGACAGCCTCAAGGCGCCCCACAGCCAGAAGAACCCCGCCGACATCACCATCTATGAGGCCCACGTCCGGGATCTGACCGGCAACGACGAGTCGACGCCGGTGGAGCACCGCGGCAAGTTCCTCGGGCTGACCGACAGCGACAGCGTGCCCGTCACCCACTTGAAATCCCTGGCCAAGAGCGGCGTCAGCCACCTGCACCTGCTGCCGGTGTTCGACATCGCCACCGTCAACGAGGATCCGGCCAAGGTGGCCAACATCGGCGATGACTTCAGCAAGCTGTGCGAGGTCAATCCCGAGGTCAAGAACTCCAGGTTTGCCAGCCACTGTGGTGGCGGCGAGACCATCGAAGCCGTGCTCGGTGATCTGCAAGCCAGCGACAGCAAGGAGAACCCCGTGGTGCAGGAGCTGTACGGCTATCTGCGCGGGGTGGACTCCTTCAACTGGGGCTATGACCCCTACCACTACACCACTCCGGAAGGCTCCTACGCCACCAATGCGGAGGGGACGACCCGGATCAAGGAGTTCCGCGAGATGGTGCAGGCCATCAAGCAGAACATCGGCATGAACGTGGTGATGGACGTGGTCTACAACCACACCAACGAAGCGGGTCTCGGTTCCAAATCCGTGCTCGACAAGATTGTGCCCTGGTACTACCAGCGCCTCAATCCGGAGACCGGTTCGGTGGAAAACTCCACCTGCTGCTCCAACACGGCGCCGGAACACGCCATGTTCGCCAAGCTGATGGATGACTCCCTGGTCACCTGGGCACGGGACTACAAGATCGATGCCTTCCGCTTCGACCTCATGGGCCATCACCCGAAAGATCAGATGGTGCAGGCCCTGGCCGAGGTGAAGAAGGTCAATCCGGACATGTACTTCTACGGCGAGGGTTGGAACTTCGGCGAGGTACAGGATGACAAGCGGTTCGTGCAGGCGACCCAGAAGCATCTGGCCGGTACCGGCATCGGCTCCTTCTCCGACCGGCTGCGTGACGCGGTGCGCGGGGGCAGCCCGTTCGATGGCGGCGAAGCCATTCGCAAGACCCAGGGCTTTGGCAACGGCGCCCTGGTGGATGCCAACGAGCTGGACGGCGTCGATCTCGCCACCGCCCTGCATCAGTCCGATCTGGTGCGCCTCGGCATGGCGGGCAACCTCAAGGAGTTCGTGCTGACCGACAAGGACGGCATTCCGAAGAAAGGCTCCGACATCGACTACAACGGTCAACCGGCGGGCTATGCCCAGGATCCGACTGAAATCCAGAACTATGTCGACAAGCACGACAACCAGACCCTGTTCGACAACCTGGTGTACAAGGCACCCGCCGGGGCCGACCTGGTGCGGATGCAGGGGGTCTCTCTGGCGACTGCCATGCTGGGTCAGGGCATTCCCTTCACCCACGCGGGTGTCGAACTGCTGCGCTCCAAGTCCATGGAGCGGGACAGCTACGACTCCGGCGACTGGTACAACCGGGTCGATTACACCCTTGGCGACAACAACTTCGACAAGGGCTTGCCGCGCAAGGACAAGGACGAGGCCAACTACGAGCTGATCGAGCAGGTGCTCGGCCAGCACGCCAAGCCGGGTTCGGCCGAGATGCATCAGATGGTGAACTTCTACCAGGAGCTCTCCGAACTGCGTCAATCCTCTCGTCTGCTGCGTCTTGGCAGCGGCGCCGAGGTGATCAAGCGGGTCGACTTCCGCAACACCGGCCCTGAGCAGATCCCTGGTCTCATCGTGATGAGCGTGGATGACGGGGTGGGCGCCGGTGCGGATCTGGATCCGGCCATCGACGGCCTGGTGGTGATGATCAACGCCACCAATCAGCCCCAGAGCATCGGCGATTTCCGTGACGGCAAGGATCAGCCCATCGATCTGACCGGCATGGTCCTGAGCGGTGCCCACCGTGACTCCGACAGCATCGCCAGCGGGGCGGCCAATGACAGCGGTCAGCTGACCCTTGGCGCCTGGTCGGCGGCAGTGTTCGTCAAGCCGCAGAGCGGTGCCCAGGGTGCGGGGCTGCCGGTGAGCAAGAAGACGGATCTGAGCACCTTGCCTCCCTTCGGTGACACCGAGGTGTTCGTGCGCGGTTTCCTGAATCAGTGGGATCCGGTCAACAAGATGAACTTCAGTGGCAACTTCACCTATGAGTTCACCACCGAGGTGACGGCGGATCAGCTGGGGTCGACCCAGGTGAAGATCGCTGGCAACGAGTGGAGCGGCCCCGTCAATTACGGCAAGTGCAGCGATACCGACCAGCTTGCGACCGGCCAGGTCAATACGCTCTGTGCCAATGGCGGGGATCTGCCGTTCAACGTGGAGAAGGCTGGCACCTACAAGTTTGTCTTCACCGCCATGAACAAGGACAAGCCCACCCTGAGCGTCAGCTACACCGAACCGGCGCAGAGCTGCAAGGTGCTGGATACCGTCGCGGGCAATCCGCTCGGCTTCCCGCTCTATGTGCGCGGCAGTCTGAGCGACTGGAACGCCCAGCCGGCCTACCAGCTGAGCTACAAGGGGATGGAAGGCAACCTCGCCATCTATCAGGCCGCCTTCAACTACGCGGGCAGCTTTGACTTCAAGTTTGCCAACGACGATGGCAACTGGAGCAAGCAGTTCTTCGTGAAGGATGCCGGTGGCACCCTGATCGCACTGGAGCCCGAGCAGGTTTACCCGCTCCAGCACGGCGACGGTGGCATGGGCAACAACAGCATCACGCTGGAACAGGGTCTGTGGAGCTTCCTGGTGAAGGTTGACCCGACCCAGACTTCCGGCGAGGTGGGCAGCGTCATCATCCAGGAGTGCAGCGCCAAGTAAGTCTTTCCCATCGAGCCCGGGGCTGGCTCGGCAACCCCGGGTTGAATTCCGCCTCGCCAAGGGCGGGATAACACCGAGAGAGTAAGCAAAGCGCGACTGCCGACCGGCAGCCGCGCTTTTTCTTTGCTGTGGGCGAGGCAATAAAAAAGCCGCCCCGTTGGGGCGGCTGTTGGTTGTACCGTTAACGGTCGGCCTAGCGTTTTCGCAGCAGGCGCAGGGCGTTGGCGGTGACCAGGGCGGTGGCGCCGGTGTCGGCCAGCACCGCAATCCACAGGCCGGTGATGCCGAGCAGGCTGGTGACCAGGAAGATGGCCTTGAGCCCCAGCGCCAGCGCGATGTTCTGGTGGATGTTGGCCAGCGCCGCGCGGGAGAGCCGGATCATGGCGGCAACCCCGCCGAGCT
>NZ_CAWMFQ010000254.1:0-142 GCF_963866995.1 Aeromonas sp. ZOR0002
CGCCATCGCCTGCCTCGGCCTGAGCCAGTTCAAACACGCCTTTCGCCAGCAGGTGGGCACGAGCGTCTCCCACTACCTCAGGATGCGGCGCATGGCGCTGGCCCGCACCCTGCTCGCCCGCACCCGGCTGCCCGTCGGCGAA
>NZ_CAWMFQ010000254.1:182-5757 GCF_963866995.1 Aeromonas sp. ZOR0002
CCAGCCGCTGCGGCTACCAGAACCAGGGGGCCTTTGCCGAGCGCTTCCTGGCCGAGACCGGACTGACCCCTTCCCTCTGGCGCCGGCAAAACGGCTGCCTGCCGTAATCGGTCGGCTCTTTGCCGAAGACAATCCCCGGGCATTCGAGGCATGCTGAGGCTCATGCAAGGTATGAGCAACGAGGAGCCAAGATGCAGACCATAAGCTGGCAGGATTTCGAGATGGTGGAGCTCAGGGTGGGCACCCTGGTGCGGGTCGAGCCCTTCCCCGAGGCGCGCCGCCCCGCCTACAAGGTGTGGGCGGATTTCGGCCCCGAGCTCGGGGTGCGCAAGAGCAGCGCCCAGATCACCGACCTCTATCGACCGGAGGATCTGGTGGGCCGCCAGATCGTCGCCGTGGTGAACTTTCCCCCCAAGCAGATAGGCCCCATCCAGTCGGAGTTTCTGCTGACCGGCTTCTATCGCCCGGATGGCGCCGTGGTGATCGCCATCCCCGAGCAGGCGGTGGAGAACGGCGCCAAGCTGGGGTGAGACGACGGCAAGGCAACCAGAGAGCAGAAGCAAGAGAGGCGACCCCCGGGGTCGCCTCTCTTGTTTGATGCTGACGGCCTGGCTTATTTCAGCAGGCTGAACAGCAGGGCCGAGACCGCCAGGGCACCGGTCAGCAGGATGAAGCCGTTGACCCAACGGTGACGGAAGCGGGCCAGCGCCTCCACCTTGTAGATGGCCACCACCGGCATGATGAAGAGGATCATGGCGATGACGGGGCCGGAGAGGGTCTCCATCAACCCCAGAATGCCCGGGTTGATGATGGCGGCGCCCCAGATGGCGAAGAACATCAGGGCGATGCCGAGCTTGTCCGCCTTCGCCAGCGGCAGGCCGGTGGGCTTGGCGATCAGGCTTTTCAGGCTCTCGCGGGCACCGAGGAAGTGGCCGAGGAAGGAGGAGCTGATGGCGATGAAGGCGATGAGCGGCCCCAGGGTCACGATCACCGGGTTGTCGGTGATGTTGGCGAGATAGGAGAGCACGGAGACGTTCTGGGCCTTGGCCTCGGCCAGCTGGGCCGTGGAGAGGCTCAGCACGCAGGAGAAGACGAAGAAGAGCACGAAGCCCACCAGCATGACGGTGGTGTTGCGCAGGATCAGGCCGCTCTTGGTTTCGGCCTGCTCCCCGTATTCCCGGCGCTGCACGTTGGCAAAGCCCGAGATGGCGGCGGCGTGGCTGAAGGCGAACACGGTGACCGGCAACGCCAGCCAGACGGTGTTGAGGAAGCTCGAGCCTTCAAAGGCGGTCACTTCCGGCCACTGCCACTGGGGAATGAGGTAGCAGGAGAGGGCCAGCAGGATCGCAGCCAGCGGGTAGACCATGACGGCGAAGGCCCGCAGCATCGCCTTCTCGCCGGCCAACATCACGGCGATCATGGCGAACACCAGCACGCCGGAGAGCATCACCCGATCCGGGGAGGCCAGGCCGAGCTGGTTGACCATGAAGCTCTCCACCGTGTTGGTCAGCCCGACGCCGTAGATGAGCAGGATCGGGAAGATGGAGAGGAAATAGAGCGCCGAGATGAGGCGCCCGGCCATCTTGCCGAAGTGCTCCTCGGCCACCTCGGTGAAGTCGGCCTGGGGGCGCGACGACGAGAGCACGAAACGCGCCAGCCCGCGGTGGGCGAGGAAGGTCATGGGACCGGCCAGCACGGCGACGATGATGAGGGGCCAGATCCCCCCCAGACCCAGGTTGATGGGCAGGAACAGAATGCCGGCGCCGACGGCGGTGCCGAACAGGCTGATGACCCAATGGGTGTCGTGGCGACGCCAGCCGGTGCTGGCCATGGTGGAGGGGGAACCGGACAGCTCCCGCGAGACGTCTGCAGATAAACTCATCGATAAATCACTTCTACATAGTATTAAAATCTAAAAACATTGTGCTCCTTTAGCATTTAATTCTCAAAAAGGGAGACTGGCAGATCTCACTGGCAAAGCCCTGTTCCACCAGTGAGATTGGGAGGGAATTTCACCCCGGATTATTCAATTAATCCTGACATTAACCGAAATCTAGGAATATAAAACCAAAATTAAAACCGACGTCGATTTTTTGTTTCGATGAAATGCATGTTTTCAGAATTAAATGAAATTTATGCCAGTGCAGCCAGATTGGATGTGATGATCCACTGCCGTTATCGCCATAACTAGCGAATCTCCCTAAAATCCCCGTAACCAGCCAGTGGATCACACCAATGCAATCAGGCGACCCTGTGGTCGCCTGATTGCATTCCCTGCGAGCTGGTCGACCCGTCAGTGGGCCAGAATGCGACCCCAGGCGAGATCCGGGTCCCCCATCACGATGAAGTCCGGGTTCTCCAGCGACTCGGTCTCGTTGTAGCTCAGCGGTTGCAGCGCCAGGCTGAGGATGCGCCCCCCTGCCGCCTCCACGATGCACTGGGCGGCAGCGGTATCCCACTCCCCGGTGGGGCCCAGGCGCACGTAGCAATCCGCCACGCCTTCCGCCACCAGGCAGGACTTGAGGGAGCTGGAGCCAAGCGGGATCAGCTCGTAGTGGATGGCCGGGTTGAGGCGACGGGTCAGGTTCTCCAGTTTCTGGCGGCGGCTGATGGCCACCACCAGGGAGTCTGGCTGATCGTGTTCATGATGGATGGCGCTGATGGGACGGCTCTCGCCGTTCGCCTCCTTGAAGGCGCCGTGACCACGCACCGCCCAGTAGAGCAGATCGGATTCGGGGGCATAGATGACCCCGAGCACCGGCACATTGTCCCGCACCAGGGCGATCAGGGTGGCGAAATCGCCGCTGCCTGCGATGAACTCGCCAGTGCCGTCCAGCGGGTCCACCAGCCAGTACTGGCGCCAGTTCGCACGCTGGCTGAAGGGGATGTCGGCCGCCTCTTCGGTCAGCACGGGGACATGGGGAGTGAGCGCTGCCAGCGCCTGTTTGAGGTAGGCATCGGCAGCAAGATCGGCACTGGTGACCGGGGTCGCATCCTCCTTCAACTGGCGTTCGAACTGACCGCCGCGATAGATCTCGTGAAGGATCCTGCCCGCCTCACGGGCGATCTCCTTGACCTCGGGTATCCAGGCCAACAACTCCTGCATGGTGCTTACCTCTGCCTCTGATTGCCAAACAGACCCTCTGCGGGCTAATTTCCCTGCTCCGCCAGCCATTTGCTGGCCAGCAGCAGGGCACTGATGCTGCGCGACTCGGTGAAGTCCGGTCGTGCCAGCAACTCGTCGATCCGGTTGAGGGGCCAGGGGATCACCTCGAGAGGCTCGGGCTCGTCACCGACCCGCTGCTCGGGGTAGAGATCCCGCGCCAGCAAGATGTCCATCCGGCTGGAGAAATACCCCGGCGCCAGCGACACCTGCTTGAGCAGGGTCAGGCTGCTCGCCCCGAAGCCCGCCTCCTCCATCAGCTCCCGGTTGCCCGCCTCGAAGGCATTTTCACCGGGGTCTATCAATCCCTTGGGGAAACCCAGCTCGTAGGAGTGGGTGCCCGCCGCGTACTCGCGCACCAGCAGCAGGGTGTGGGCATCGAACAGGGGCACCACCATGACGGCACCCCGGTTGCCGCCGCGCATCCGCTCGTAGACCCGCTCCTCGCCGTTGGAGAATTTCAGGTGAAGGGACTCCACCTTGAACAGCCGGCTCTCGGCCACGATCTCGGCCTTGAGGATCTCCGGCTTGCTCTTGTCATGGGCCATGGTCTCGACACTGAGGTGGACGGGATTGCGCTTGTGGGGATCGCTCATCGGGGGCTGACTGCTCGTTAAAAAATCGTGTTTCAAGAGTAAACGACTCCCCTGCCGAACACCACGGGGCAAAGAGGGGAAAGATGCCTGAAAAATCCGTTATAATGCGCCCCGTTTTTCCCATCACCACAGACATCGCGAGGCCCCATGTCGACTCCCCTGCCCTGGCACCAGATTGATACCGTGTTGCTCGACATGGATGGCACCCTGATCGATCTCCATTTTGACAGCCACCTGTGGCAAACCCTGGTGCCGGCGCGCTACGCCGAGCGACTCGGCCTGCCGCTGGCCGAGGCGAAGGCGCAGATAGACACCCACTATCATGCGGTCAACGGCACCCTCGACTGGTACTGCGTGGATTACTGGACCCGGACGCTCGGGCTCGACATCCGCGCCCTCAAACAGGAGATCCTGGAGAAGATCCAGTGGCGCCCCAACGTCATTCCCTTCCTGGCCGCACTCAAGGCCGCCGGCAAGCAGGTGGTACTCTTCACCAATGCCCATCCCGCCAGTCTGTCGGTGAAGGATGCACGCCTCGGCCTCGCCCAGCACCTCGATCTGATGGTGAGCACCCATGAGCTCGGGTGGTCGAAGGAGAGCCAGCACTGCTGGCAGGCACTGGCCGAGCGGCTGGCGTTCGACCCGGCCCGCACCCTCTTCGTGGATGACAGCGAGCGGATCCTGGCCGCCTCGGCCGAGTTCGGCATCGCCCACCAGCTCGGCATCCGTCACCCCGACAGCCAGATGCCGCCGCTCACCTTCCAGCACTTCCCGGCGCTCGACGACTACGCCGACCTGCTCCCTCTCGGCGCCTGACACGCACAAGGCCCTCTTCACGAGGGCCTTGTCACATCAGCTCAACAGCCTGCCGAGCGCATACCGTTCATGAAAGCCCTCAGGCCGCATCGCGCGGGGCCAGCACCCCCATGCTGGCCAGGTAGTCGAGGGCGCTTGGGGTGAAGCCGACCTCCGTGAGGTGCGCCGCCGTGAAAGGGGCTGCATGCAGAGGCAGGCCGCGGCTCACCCGTTCCATCCAGTCCGGATTGCCAAGGGCCGCCGTGCCCACCGCCACCAGATCGGCGCCGCCGGCCAGAGCCCGCTCCGCCGAATCTGCGTCGCTAATCTTGCCCGCCACCATGAGCGGCACCCGCCCGGCCAACCCGACCCTTACCGCCTCCAGCAGGGCGCCGCCGTCGGGATCCCCCGCCACCGCCTTGAAGCTGTCCCCCATGGAGAAGTGCAGGTAGTCGATCCCCTCGTCCGCCAGCAGGCGCGCCACCGCCAGCTGATGGGCCAGTTCGATGCCCTGGATATGGGCATAGCTCTCGGGGGAGAGACGCACCCCGACCAGGAAGCCCCGGGGTAGACGGGCGCGAATGCCGCGCACTATCTCCACCAGGATCCGCGCCCGGTTCGCGAGGCTGCCCCCCCAGCGGTCGGTGCGCCGGTTGTGCAGGGGGTTGAGGAAGTTGCAGAGCAGGAAGTGGTGGGCTGCGTGCAGCTCGACCCCGTGCAGGCCGGCGCCATGGGCCCGTTCGGCAGCGCTCACAAAGGCGTCAATGAGCGTCAGAATCTCCTCCTCGCTCAGCCCCTTGACCCCGAGGGGGTAACGCCCGCCCGGCGCCAGCGCGCACAGGCCGACCGGCACCCCGTCGTTCAGCTCGGGCAGAGCCCGCATCCCGCCGTGATGCAGTTGCACCACCGCCAGCGCCCCGGCCTGCCGCGCACTGTCGGCCAGGGCCGTGAAGGCCTGCTGCTGGGCGTCCGTCATCAGGGCAGGCTGCCCCGCCCAGCAGCGTCCGCCGGGCTACTGTGA
>NZ_CAWMFQ010000255.1:0-575 GCF_963866995.1 Aeromonas sp. ZOR0002
CACCCTTCACCCCTCCTCCCGCAGCGCCCGATAGAGGGTGGTGCGACTGATGCCAAGACGGCGCGCCGCCTCGCTCACGTTGCCGCCGCACTCTGCCAGGGTCTGCTGCACCCGCTGCCGGCTCTGCTCGCGCAGGGTATTCCCTCCCAAAGGTGAGCTCGCACCCCCCGCCACGGCGGGCAGATGCAGATGGGCAGGTTCAATCCAGCCCTGCCCCTCTGCCAGTACACAGGCCACCTCCAGCGCCTGTTTGAGCTGGCGCACGTTGCCGGGCAGAGGGTGGGCCAGCAACCGCTGCTCCGCCTCCCGGCTCAGTTGCAGTGCCGGGTCCATCTGGGCGAGCAGGTTCAGGATCAGCCCCTGACGCTCGGGCACCGACCAGGCCCGCAGGGGTGCCAGTTGCTGGCGCCAGCCGCAGATGCGGTAGTAGAGATCTTCGCGAAAGGTGCCGACCGCCACCATGGCCGCCAGATCCCGATGGCTGGCGCTGACCAGCCAGAAATCCACCGCCTCGGGTCTGTGGCTGCCCACCGGGGTGACGACGCGCTCCTGCAACACCCGCAGCAGCCGGGTCT
>NZ_CAWMFQ010000256.1:0-545 GCF_963866995.1 Aeromonas sp. ZOR0002
CGGGCCAGCGGGTGGTGGGAGCCCTGCTCGATGGCCGCCGCCAGCGCCAGCAGGTCGGCCTCAGGCTGGCCATTGAGGCTCACCAGTTCGGTCAGCTGCGGCTTGCCCAGAGTCAGGGTGCCGGTCTTGTCAAAGGCCAGGGTATCGATGTGGGCGAGGCGCTCCAGCGCGGCGCCCCCCTTGATGAGGGCCCCCTGTCGGGTGGCTGCCGCCAGCGCCGAGGTGACTGCCGCCGGGGTGGAGATGACCAGGGCGCAGGGGCAACCGATCAGCAGCAGCGCCAGCCCGCGATAGACCCACTCGTCCCAGCTCTGGCCGAAGGCGAGCGGCGGTACCAGCACCACCAGCAGGGCGACCAGCATCATGGCCGGGGTATACCAGCGACTGAAGCGGTCGATGAAGCGCTCGATGGGCGCGCGCTGGGTCTCGGCCTCCTCGATGAGATGCAGGATGCGGTCGATGGCGTTGTTGCCGGGTTCGGACACCACCTCGAGGCGCAGCACCCGATCCGCCGCCAGACTGCCGGCGGGCACCTTGTCACCCCG
>NZ_CAWMFQ010000256.1:635-952 GCF_963866995.1 Aeromonas sp. ZOR0002
CAACTGGTCGGCAGCGACTTCTTCCCGCACTTCGCCATCGGCAGTGGTGCGGATGCGCAGCGCCTTGTCGGGCACCAGTGCCATCAGGGCGGTGACCCCGGCGCGGGCGCGGCCGGCGGCGTAGGCCTCCAGATGTTCCCCCAGCATGAACAGCAGCAGCACCATGGCCGCTTCGGCGGTTTCGCCGAGGAACAGGGCCCCCACGGCGGCGACCGTCATCAGGGTCTCGATGGCGAAGGGGGAGCCGCTTCTGGTCAGTGCCCACGCCTTGCGGGCGACGGGCCACAGCCCCCAGAGGGTGGCCAGGGTAAAGAGCG
>NZ_CAWMFQ010000257.1:0-1606 GCF_963866995.1 Aeromonas sp. ZOR0002
CTGCCAGCAGAGGCAGGCCAAGGCCGCTCGCGGTCTGGGCCAGGGCGAGCCAGGCCACCAGCTCGCCCCCTTGCTGGGCGCTCCAGCCCGCCGCCATGTAGGCCGGGGCCAGCCAGGCCACGACGATGCCGTAGCCGCTGTTGATGATGCCAAAACAGGCGATGAGCAGCCAGGTACGGGGCAGGGGGAGCAGCCGCTGCTCCCCGGTGGGGGCGGGCGTGCTGGCCGGGGTAGGCAGGGGCACCCGCCAGGCCAGCCAGCCGAGGGCCAGCAGCACCGGCAGGCCCCAGAGCGCCAGCGCCCGAGACCAGTCCAGATACTCGGCAAGGCGCGGGGTGAGCACGGCCCCGAGCGCCCCGCCCCCCATCATGCAGGCGGAGAAGATCCCCATCACCAGGGGCACCTTTTGGGCGAACCCCTCCTTGATGAGGCCGGGCAGTACCCCCTGCACCAGGGCCGAGCCCAGCCCGCACAGGGCGGCGCTGGCGATGAGCAGGGCGCCGCTCGCCAGGTCGACGCGCAGGGCGCTGCCAAGGGCGAGCAACAGCAGGGCCACCCCGAGCAGGGGGCGCGGGCCCGTGCGACCCAGGAGCGCCGGGGTGAGCAGCACGCCGACCCCGATAAGCCAGAGGGGCAGCAGGGTGACCCAGGCCAGGGTATCCACCCCGAGGGCCAGCCTCGCGTCGATGCGAGGGGCCAGGGGGCCGATGGCGGTGAGGAAGGGGCGCAGGTTGAGGGCGATGAGGATCACCAGCACCAGCAAGGCGCCGCTGCCCGGGGGGAGGCGGCGCTTATGCATGGGGCAGGGGACCGTAGAGGGTTTCGGCCGCGATGGGGCTCGCCAGCTTGATGAGGGGCAGGGGCGGCGGACTCAGCGGCAGTCGCAGCGCTGCGTAGGCGGCGCGGCTGTCATAGCCGAAGGGGGCGGCATCGTCGTTGTCAAAGGCGTAGTAGACCGCCTGGATGCCGTTCATCACCAGGGCCGACAGGCACATGGGGCAGGGGTGCCCGCTGGCATAGACGATGGCCCCGGCCAGCGGCCCCTGGCGACTCCCTTCCCGCAGCGCTTCCAGCTCCGCGTGACGGGTGGGGTCCCCCGCCTCCAGCATGCGGTTGACGGCGCTCGCCACCAGCCGGTTCTCCCTCACCAGCAGGGCGGCGAAGGGGCGCCCCCCTTGCTGGCGATGGGTCAGGGCCAGGTGCAGGGCCTGCTCCAGCCACTCCTGATGGCTGGGGGCCGAGGCGGCGGTGAGGGAGTTGAGGAGGCGGGCACCGGACTGGGAAGGGGGTGGCATGGTCATATCCTGGCAAAGAAGGGGGAGGACAGCAGCCTAGAGGGTCGCCGCATCATTTGGAAATTAAATGATAAAATGACTTCCAGTGGTTTTATAAATGGAGATTGCCCATGGAGCGCCCCCTGCTGGACCCCCAATTGCTGCAGAGCTTCGTCGCCATCGTCGAAACCGGCAGCTTTACCCGCGCCGCCGAGCGTATCCACCTCACCCAGTCCACCCTGAGCCAGCAGATGCGCCGCCTGGAGCAGCAGCTGGGCTGCACCCTGCTCGACCGATCCGGCCGCCAGGTGGTGACCACGGCCCAGGGGGAG
>NZ_CAWMFQ010000257.1:1684-1980 GCF_963866995.1 Aeromonas sp. ZOR0002
GGGCGGGGGAGCGGGTGAGCGAGGCGAGCCACCCCCTGCGCCTCGGGGTGCCGGAGGATTTTGCCGCGGGGGCCATGACCCCGGTGCTGGCCGCCTTCGCCCGCGCGCACCCGCAGGTGCGGCTGGAGGTGCAAAGCGATCTCAGCCATGCCCTGTGGCAGGCGTTCGAAGGGGGAGAGCTGGATCTGGCCCTCATCAAGCAGGGGCGCGGCCAGGGGGAGCCCATCGCCCGCTGGCGCGAGCCCCTGGCCTGGGTTGACAGCCGGGAGTGGCCCGCCGCCGGGCGCGACCCCCTG
>NZ_CAWMFQ010000258.1:0-1333 GCF_963866995.1 Aeromonas sp. ZOR0002
CATATCGGCTCTTGAAGCTGGCTGAGGGTCATGGGTAATCAGGTAGTTTTATGCTAGGAAAAACAAAATTACTGAGTTATATTTGGCATTTAAAATGCTAATTTGGTTGGGGTGTATATAATGCATGGCGTGATGTTATTTTTCCATATATTAGGTGCAACAATCTGGACGGGGGGACACATTGTACTAGCTCTTATCATTCTTCCTAAAGCACTAACAGAATCGTCAACTAAAATATTATTAGATTTTGAATCCGTGTACGAAAGAATTGGAATGCCGGCTTTAATAATGCAGATAATTACAGGTTTCTATCTAGCATTGAACATTGAGAGTAATGTGTTGACTTGGTTTGATTTTGATAACAAAGTGACAAATGTCATTCTCATAAAATTGACATTACTGACTATGACGGCCTGTCTTGCGATAAATGCAAGGTTTCGTGTAATTCCTAATTTAAGCAAATCAAATTTAGCTTTAATGGGATGGCATATACGAGCTGTGACCATCATATCCATTCTATTTGTTTTTGTAGGCGTTTCGTTTAGGACCGGCTGGTTATACTAGAAAGCTAGTATTAGTTAAACCACATTGCTGCACTGTGAATGTATAAACACAGACTTAAAACCAAAATCGGTATTTTGTAAAAAATGAGGTATGCAAAAAAATAATTAGCCTTTAATTAGGCTATGTCCCAATTACGTGTTGCATGAGGCGCTCCAGCACCTCATGCAAGCAACGTGAGACAGTCACGTTCCGTCCATAGTGCTCCAACATCCTTCGCCAACCCAGATGATTCCTCAGATAATGGATCGCTACCCTATGGAACCGCTCTATCCACTACTTCAACTGCCTGTGGTACCCGTTCACATGCTGGATGTGATATGCCCCCACCACCCGTTCTCCCGCACGGTTGCGCACCACCTGATGCGTTATCCCTTGTCCCTCGCTGAAACTGGCATACACCTCGACGCCATCACTGCACAGTAGTGCATCTGGGGCAATAAGCGGTTGCACCGCCGTGACGGTCTTGGCATTGAGTCGCTCCAGATGGATTCGGCCAGGTGGCCTGCTCTGTCTTGCACCACCATCACCAGGATGTAATCCAGCCCTGTGCCTCGGATACGGCCTTTGCCGCCACGATGACGGGTAATCTGCACTGTCCTTTGAATGACTCCAGGAAGAATCCCGTGCCACCTGGTGGCTCGCCATGGCTTTCAGGAAGCGGTGACGCCACAAGAAAGCAGTGTTATTGCATACCCCACAGAGGGCGGCAGCCTGTCGGACGGTCAGCCCGTCGATGAGGGCCTGGGCGTAGTCTTCCCAGCATTGTGCC
>NZ_CAWMFQ010000259.1:0-2205 GCF_963866995.1 Aeromonas sp. ZOR0002
CCCTTTTGTGGGCAACTGTCAGGTGAATACAATCTCCATACACGTCTGAGCAGGCTAGTCATCGCCATATCAGTGAGTGGGACCTGTTTCCGAGGAGAGGGGAATACCCATTCATTGTGTAACCCTTGTACTTTTTCCAGAACGGTGATGGCTTGAACAGATAACGGAACTCGGTGTGTTACTTGCGTCTTCATCCTATCAGCCGGAATGGTCCAGATTGCAGCATCTAGGTCGAGTTCTTCCCAGCGCATACTTCTCGCTTCACCAGAACGGCAGGCGGTCAGGATCACGAACGACAGTAGGGCTCGGCTGACATCAAAGCGCTCTGCATTGGCCAAGTGCTCTCGGTAAAACTCAGGTAGTATCCGCCAATCCATTGCAGGTTGGTGTTGAGTGCGGATTGCTTTACTGGGCTGTAGTGGCAGGAGTTTATCAACAACATCAACAGGGTTGGCTTGGCAGAAGCTATGGGCCCAAGCCCAGGCCATGACTGCGTGTAACCGCTGTTTCACCCGAGTGGCCGTTTCCGGGATTTCCAGCCAGATAGGCTGTAGTACACTGGCTATATGCACTGGAGTGATGGTGTTGATAGGCTGCCGACCGATGATCGGGAAGGCGTATTGCTCCAAGGTGGAGATCCACTGCTTACCGTGTTTGGGATTGCGCCAGCCAGGGAGTAGCTGTTGGTGCACCTGGCGAGCCGCAATTTCGACTGTGGGTATAGTAGGCTTACTGGCTTCCTCTTTCTTCACCTCCAAGGGGTCCAGCCCTTTGGACAGTTGCTCGCGCAGCAGACGAGCCTGGTTACCTGCATCTGCAACTGAGACTTCCGGGTAGGAACCTAGTCCAGCATTACGGCGTTTGCCGGTGATGGGACTGACATATCGCAATACCCATTTTCCCTTTCCTTTTATCGTTGATGGATGAAGCGCTAGGCCAGTGATCCCACCATGGGGGAGAGGTTTTTCTTCAGGCCTCAGGTTGCGGGCCTTGGTGTCGGTGAGTACTGCCATGTGGTCATCTCTTGTAGATGTGAGTATGCCATCCAGTATGCCATTGCATGTGGGTTTTAGTGATGCGGCATTAAAAGGTATTGGACGGAATTTGGTGGTAAGATATTGATATTAAATTACTTTATGGGTGCTGGTAAATGAAATTAGACGGTTCTATGGCGGGCTGTCTCTCCGCCATTTATTCCCTTCAAGCCCGCGTCCGTCGCGGGTTTGTCATTTCTATCTCATCTCTGTCCATCCCCGGCTCAGCCATCTCCCAATGTCTTTTCCGATTTGGGGCCTGTGGTCACGGGGTCGCGAAGTCTCACCCCATTCTCTCGAATGTCTATTCACCTGATTAGCCACTTGCCGGCCCAGACAGGTCTCCCGGGGTCATCACCAACCTGGTGATGGGGCATGGGCCCGCACCTGCAGGGTCATCTGGCCGACCCCGCGAGCTCAGCCATCGCGATCCCCCTGAGAGGTGCAGAAAGCCTGCGAGTCAATGTGTCCAGAGCTGGCCATTGGTGCTTGGTTTTCTACCCCGCAGTCATCATCAGAGCAACGTGGCTGCGGGTTGGAGACTCATGCCTTGCGGCTGGCGAGCTGGCGAAGGCGCTGGGTGCTCTGGTGCAGGCTCTGGTGCTGCACCTCGTTCAGGGCGCAGTGCTTGAGCACGTACTCGGCGCTGGCCACCACCGTCTTCCAGCGCGGTGCCTTGGGCAGGGTGTCGAGGTTCAAGTACTTGTCGAGGGTGCGGGTCTGGGGACTGGAGCGGTCCATGTAGACCCGCCACAGCTTGCTCTTCTCCGCCAGCACTATCTTGCCCTTGCCGGTGCTCTGCTGCCAGGTCTCCAGGGTGAGACGCATGGTGTCAACCAGAGCGCGGCGCAGAGGTTCGTCATCCTGCTGGCGAATGAGATCGTCCGCCAGCGACCTGAACTCCCCTCCCAGCCGGCTCAGTTCCCCCAGCAACTGGCCATCCTCGATGATGGCCTGGCGAGAGAGGCTCTTGAGGGCGTTCTCCAGTGCAGCCATGCGATTGTCGTCCTGACGCGGTTCGGTGCCAAGGGTCAGCGCATAGGCGTGCTGCCCCCCCAGGTTGATGGGCAGGGCGCGGGCGTTGAGGGTGTCTCGCTGGCCCGCCACCAGGAAGTCCAGCTCCCGCTCCGGCTGCGCGGTCATGTCGGGCCACTGGCTTGCCAGCGGGGCG
>NZ_CAWMFQ010000260.1:0-220 GCF_963866995.1 Aeromonas sp. ZOR0002
TAGCCAAAAATTAAATCTAGGTGGTAGTGAGCGTTGAGACCATCTCACCAGATGAGCCGATGAAGGATCTTGTTCGGCTCACGAAATGAGCCGATTGAAAAGTATCATTGGCTCACAGAATGAGTCGATGATAAGAGATTTTTATCTCCACACAAACTAGAGTATGGGAGCATATTACTCATATTATTTCCCTATTAGAATAATCACGCCCAAATGTGTC
>NZ_CAWMFQ010000262.1:0-3659 GCF_963866995.1 Aeromonas sp. ZOR0002
CACTGGGGCGCCCCATGCAACACGTAATTGGGACATAGCCTATTTTTTTGGCCGATGCGCGGCATATGGCTCCCGCCAAGCCTTGCCTTGACGGCCCTTGCGCGTTAGATTCAGCCAAACTTTATACAATATACAATTTTGCAACCTGCCCGTGACCCCAGCATGACCCCACCTTACAAGACCCGAACCCAGATGGTGATGGAGAACCTCCGCGGCCGGATATTGCGTGGCGAGTTTGCTGCGGGCGCCCCCCTGCGCCAGGACGCCATCGCCAAGGAGCTGGCGGTGAGCCGCATCCCGGTGCGGGAAGCCCTGATGCAACTGGAAGCTCAGGGGCTGGTGAAGTTCGAGGCCCATCGCGGCGCCGTGGTGACCATGCTGGATGCCTCGGCCATCGAGGAGCTCTTTTATTTGCGGGCACTGCTCGAAGCCGATACCCTGTTCCACGCCGTCGACCTGATGACGGAGGAGACCTTCGCCCAGGCGCAAGCCATCCTCGCCCAGTTTGATCTGGCGCTGGAGTCTGGCACCCAGATCGAACACTGGGCCGAGTTGAATCACCGCTTTCACGCCACCCTTTACCAGGCAGCCAATCGCCCCCAGGCACTGGAACTGATCGCCCAGATCAATCTGAGCTGCGACCGCTATGTGCGTTTCGAACTGCTGTTCGCCCAGGGCGGCGTGGACAAGGCCGAGCGGGAGCACGCCCGACTCCTTGAACTGTGCCGCGCCCGGCGCAAGCACGAGGCAGTGGTACTGCTCAAGCAACACATCGAGGCGGCAGGCCAGTCGATCAGACAGATCCTGGCAGGCGGCCACCATCAATGAACACTCACATCACCACAAGCTGGCAATAACGACATGAACCATTTCGAGATTATTGAAACCCGCGTCGCCCAGGTCAGGGCCACACTGGCCACGCTGGAGCTGGACGCCTTCATCGTTCCCCACGACGACGAGCATCTGGGGGAGTACATTCCCGCCTATGCCGAGCGGCTGGACTGGATCACGGGTTTCAACGGCTCCGCCGGGCTCGCCATCATCATGGCGCATCGGGCGGCCCTGTTCATCGACGGTCGTTATACCGTGCAGGCCCGCATGCAGGCGCCGGCCGAGCTGTTCGAGCTTCTCCACCTCAATGAAGACCCCCACGTGCAGTGGCTGGCGGAGCAGTTGCCCTCAGGCTCCCGGGTCGGTTTCGATGCCCGCCTGCACAGCCTGGCCTGGTACCAGAACGCCAACGCCGTGCTGGCCGATCACGGCATCGAGCTGGTGCGCATCGACGAGAACCCCATCGATCTGCACTGGAGCGATCGTCCCGCTCCGACCAAGAGCCCTGTCATCCTCTACAGCGAGGAGCTGGCGGGCCAGTCCAGCCAGGCCAAGCGCGAAATGCTGGCCAGCGATCTGCGCAAGCGCGGGCTGGATGCGGTGCTGCTGACCCAGGCCGAGCCCATCAACTGGCTGCTCAACCTGCGTGGTCGCGACGTGGAACGCCTGCCGGTGGTGCTGGGCTTTGCGGTGCTCTACGCCAACACCACCATGGATTTCTTCGTCGATACCGACAAGATCGACTGCTTCGCCTTCAGTCAGCACGTGGGGCAGGATGTCTCCGTCTACCCCATCGACAAGCTGGGTGACGTGTTGCAGCGCATCGGCGAGGATCAGCAGAAGGTGCTGGCCGACCCCAACACCGCCAACGCCTGGACCCAGCTCGTGATGGAAGAGGCGGGCGCCATTCTGGTGGCCGGCCAGGATCCCACCATGCTTCCCAAGGCGTGCAAGAACCCCGTAGAGCTGGCCGGCATGCGTGCCGCCCACCTGCGCGACGGCGTTGCCGTCACCCGCTTCCTGGCCTGGCTGGATCGCCTGATCGCCAGCGGCGAGTTCGACGGTGTGGACGAAGGCACCCTGGCCGACCAGCTGGAAGCCTTCCGCCACGAGCAGGAGCACTATGTGGAGCCGAGCTTCGACACCATCTCGGCACTCGGCCCCAACGCCGCCATGTGCCACTACCGCCACACCAACGGCACCCCGCGCGCCTTCGGCCAGGACAGCATCTATCTGGTGGACTCCGGCGCCCAGTACCTGGACGGCACAACCGACATCACCCGCACCGTCAAGGTGGGTGAGGTGACCGACGAGCACAGGGCCATGTTTACCCGGGTGCTGCAGGGTCACATTGCCCTGGATCAGGCCCGCTTCCCCCGCGGCACTGCCGGCATCCAGCTCGACGTGCTGGCCCGCATGCCCCTGTGGCAGGCCGGCTACAACTACGACCATGGCACCGGCCACGGGGTCGGCCACTTCCTCAGCGTGCACGAAGGCCCGCAGCGCATCGCCCCCAAGGGCAGCCTGGTGGCCCTGCAGCCGGGCATGGTGCTCTCCAACGAGCCGGGCTACTACCGGGAAGATGCCTTCGGCATCCGCTGTGAAAACCTGGTGGTGGTGACCGAACAGGAGGCCCGTGGCGAGCTGACGATGCTGGGCTTCGAGCGACTGACCTATGTGCCGTTCGACATCCGCCTCATCGATCGCAGCCTGCTGAGCCCGGCGGAGTTCCGCTGGATCAACGAATACCATGCGGAGGTCTACCGCCGTCTGAGCCCGCTGCTGGAGGGCGAGGATCTCGCCTGGCTGGAGCAGGCGACCAGCCTCCTCTGATGACACAGGGCCTGCGGGCCCTGTTTCTTTATCCGCGGCATGCCACAAATGCCCCCCTTGCATCGACTCCCCGCCCCTTCTACCCTGTGCCTCCTTTTTGGCTGCCCCGCAGCAGAGACCCGATGAGAGGAGCCCCGATGCACTCGTCCCCCGTATTGCGCCTTGCCACCCACACCGACATGCACGCCATCTGGCAGATAGATGCCGATGTCTTCGGCGAGGATGTCTACCCCGGTTTCTTCTTTCGCCAGGCCATGGATCTGTGGCCCGAACTGCTGGTCGTCGCGGAACGGGAAGGCCGGCTGCTGGGCTATGCCCTGGGGGGGCTTGGTCAGGATCGGTCGCAGGGCTGGCTGCTCTCCCTCGCGGTGCGTCCCGAAGCGCGCGGCTTCGGCCTGGCCGAGCAAATGATGTTGCAGGTGGAGCAGGCTCTGGCGCAT
Organism: Aeromonas sp. ZOR0002; assembly: GCF_963866995.1. NCBI lineage: Bacteria > Pseudomonadati > Pseudomonadota > Gammaproteobacteria > Aeromonadales > Aeromonadaceae > Aeromonas > Aeromonas sp. ZOR0002. Next base: position 3,105 of record NZ_CAWMFQ010000262.1, read on the forward strand.
TTGCAGGTTGCCCGGGTGAGGCTGACCGTGGATCCCGCCAATCCGGCCCAGCGCCTCTACTTCAGGCTGGGTTATCAGCAGTTGGCAGAAGAGAGAGGCTACTTCGGGCCGGGCGAGGATCGCCTGCTGCTGGAAAAAGCCCTGACCTGACCATCCGTCACCGGCACGGGAGCCTTCCGGCCACATAATTGGTTACACTTTGCGGGTTTAATGCGCAATCTGGTTGGCGTAAAGTGCAATTCATCACCAGATTAATCCGATGCCCGCCCAGGAGGCCCATCATGTTCAAACGTATTGCTCTCGTCACCCTGCTGGCGGCCACCACCGCCATCACCGGCTGTGCCAACAGCGACGTCTACTCCGGCGATGTCTACACCAAGGATCGCGCCAAGCAGGTACAGACCGTCAGCTATGGCACCATCCTCTCCACCCGCCCCGTCAAGATCCAGGCCGATGAGAACTCCCTGATCGGCACCATTGGCGGTGCCGTGGTCGGCGGCCTGCTCGGCAGCACCATAGGCGGCGGTCGTGGCAGTGACATCGCGGCGGCCGGTG
>NZ_CAWMFQ010000262.1:3681-11605 GCF_963866995.1 Aeromonas sp. ZOR0002
TGGCGCCATCGCGGGTGCGGCGGCCGGCAAGGCGGCAGGGGACAAACTCAACCAGGTTGACGGGGTCGAGCTCGAGATCAAGAAAGAGAACGGCGAATCCATCGTGGTAGTACAAAAGGCCAGCCCCACCTTTGTACCTGGTGCCCGGGTCCGCATGACCCAGGGCAACGGCACCATCAACGTGGCCGTGGTGAACTGATAGCGCCGTTCAAGGTGCAACTGCCATAAAAAAGGTGAGCCCGGGCTCACCTTTTTGCGCTCTGCACCACTTAAGATTCACTCCCCCAGATGCAGCCAGGCCGCGATGGACAGCTGCAGGCCCACCAGGTCGGCATGGTGGAACAGGGCATGCAGTGATGCACGATCCCCGGCCACCTGCATCATCAGACGCTGTTGCGCCTGCAGGTCGGCCAGCCAGGAGGGGGGCACCGTCAGCGTGCCTGCCGCCTCGGCAACCAGGGATATCCCCTCAAGCAGGGCATGCAGCGCCCGTTGTTGTTCGCCAGCATCGCCACTCTCGAGCCAGAGCTGCTCATGATACTGCCAGTGCTGCATACCCAGGGTAATGCTGGCCTTCTGATCTTTGCCCTCAATCCTTTGCAGGGGCTGCACGGCCAGTGGCTTGCCAAGCCCAGCCAGCCTGTATCCGCGCTGCGCCTTGGACTGGGCACCCAGCCGCAATCCTCCCAGCGCCGCCAGCTTGCTCGCCAGGGTGAACAGGGCGCGGGCATCGCCGGATTTCAGCTCCAGCTCCAGCTCGTCGAGCTCGGTACGCCCCAGGGCACCGACAATCTCCCCCTGATCCCACGCCAGCTCGATCTCGGCATCTCCGAATGCGATCAGCCAGTGGCGGCGCAAGAAATCGGTGCTGAACTGGGCCACCAGACGGTTCTGGAGTTCATCGCGCACCACCAGACTCGACCAGATATCCGCAGGAAAGGCAGACAGGGTCGGAATGGTGCCCTCCACCGGGGCGTTGTACTCGGGTCTGGCGTGCAATCCGCCCACGACCTGCCCCCGGCACTTGATGGTCTGCTCGGAAAAATCATCGCTGCGACGAATACGCAACCCCATGTCGAGCCCACGCAAACCCAGATCGGGCGTGTCGAAATAGACGTTGCCAAGAGCGGCTTGATTGGAAGAAATAATCTCTAGTGAATTCAGAAGGTTGGAGAGGGATTCTTGAATATTGCTGGTGACGAAAAACTTTATCTCGATCTCAGTTTGCATAGTCATTCCGGGCTGGCGGGCAACTTTGGGGGGCATGTTCAGGGTCGCGAGGATATAATGCCAGCGACAGTTCACGATTAATTCACGGTTTTATTGATGGCACAGTTCGGTTACCATGCGCCCCTCATAAAATCGTATCGAGTGTTTTTTCACCGACACAGGTTTGGCCATGCCAGTAAATACTATTTTGGGTCTTTTTGCCAAGTCCCCCATCAAGCCGCTGCAGAAGCATATCGTCAAGGTTCACGTGTGCTGCGAACAGCTCATTCCCTTCTTTGATGCCGTCGCCGAAGACCGCTGGGAAGATGCCGAGAAGATCCGGCAACAGATCGCCCAGCTGGAAAAAGAAGCGGATATCCTCAAGCGCGAAATCCGCTTGAAACTCCCTCGCGGCCTGTTCCTGCCGGTCGCCCGTACCGATCTGCTGGAGCTCTTGACCCAGCAGGACAAGATTGCCAACCGTGCCAAGGATATTTCCGGTCGCATGCTTGGCCGCAAGATGGAATTCCCCACCGAGATGCGCGCCGATTTCATGGCCTATCTCAAACGCTGTATCGATGCGACCGCCCAAGCCGAAAAAGCCATCGGAGAACTCGATGAGCTGCTCGAAACCGGCTTTAAAGGACGTGAAGTTGAAATGGTTGCCGAGATGATCCACCAGCTGGATCTCATCGAGGACGATACTGACACCATGCAGATCGGACTGCGCCAACAGCTGCAAGCCGTTGAGCACAAATACAATCCGATCGACGTTATGTTCCTCTACAAGATCCTCGAATGGGTAGGTGACCTGGCTGATCAGGCAGAGCGCGTTGGCGCCCGTCTGGAATTGATGCTGGCTCGTTCGTAATCGACTGACTGGGTAAACACTACTAATGGACATTATCGCAAATTACGGCACCACCCTGGTGCTCGTGGCGGCCTTGTTCGGCTTTTTGATGGCCTGGGGCATTGGTGCGAACGACGTCGCCAACGCCATGGGCACATCGGTCGGCACCAAGTCCCTGACCATCCGTCAGGCGATCATCATCGCCATGATCTTTGAATTTGCCGGTGCCTATCTGGCCGGTGGCGAAGTGACGGCCACCATCCGCAGCGGCATCATCGACAGCAACGCCTTTGCCGACACGCCGGATCTGCTGGTGCTCGGCATGATCGCCTCCCTGCTGGCTGCGGGTCTGTGGCTGATCCTGGCCTCCTATTTCGGCTGGCCCGTCTCCACCACCCACTCCATCATCGGCGCCATCGTGGGCTTCGCCGTGGTGAGCATAGGTCCGGAAGCGGTACAGTGGAACAAGTTTGGCGGCATCGTCGGCTCTTGGATCATCACGCCGGCCATCTCGGGCATCATCGCCTACTTCATGTTCATCAGCGTGCAGAAGCTCATCTTCAACACGGACAACCCCCTGGACAACGCCAAGCGCTATGTCCCCTTCTACATGTTCCTGACGTCCCTGGTCATCTGCCTGGTCACCATCAAGAAGGGGCTGACCCACGTCGGTCTGCACCTGAGCAATGGCGAGGGCGTCCTGCTCTCCGTCGCCATCTCCATCGCGGTGGCGTTTGCCGGCTGGATCTATATCCGCGGCCAGCAGTACAACCCGAAAGATGACAGCAAGATGCACTTCGCCAACGTGGAGAAGGTGTTCGGCATCCTGATGATCATCACCGCCTGTGCCATGGCCTTCGCCCACGGCTCCAACGACGTGGCCAACGCCATCGGTCCGCTCTCTGCAGTCGCCTCCATCGTGGCGGCCGGCGGCGAGATCGGCGGCAGCTCCCACATCGCCTGGTGGATCCTGCCCCTTGGCGGCATCGGCATCGTCATCGGTCTGGCCACCATGGGCGAGAAGGTGATGGCGACCGTCGGCACCGGCATCACCCACCTGACCCCGAGCCGTGGCTTCGCCGCCCAGCTGGCCACCGCCGCCACCGTGGTGATCGCCTCCGGCACCGGTCTGCCCATCTCCACCACCCAGACCCTGGTCGGTGCCGTCATGGGCGTCGGTCTGGCACGGGGCATCGCGGCCCTGAACCTGGGCGTGCTGCGCAACATCGTGGTCTCCTGGGTCATCACCCTGCCCGCGGGCGCCATCCTGGCCATCGCCATCTTCTACGTGCTGCAGGCCTGCTTCTCCTGAGCAGCCCACGCCGCACGACAAAAAGCCCGGGTCATTGACCCGGGCTTTTTTATGCTTCGCCCATATTACGCCGTCGATTGAGCGTCGATCGGCTGCGGCGTTTACTCCTCGATGAAGGTCCACTCGTCGCGCACCCGGCTGATGGCATCAAGCCGCCGCTTGGCAAGCTGCTCGCGGATTGCCTCCCCTTTGAAGCCGGCCGCCACTATCTCCTTGACCGGCACAGCCTGCGCCGCCTCCAGGGCCTCGGCGACATAGTCCGGCTGACTGTAGACCTTCTCTTCGAAGCCGGTACGACCGTGGAAGTCGGCGCGACAGGCATCGAGCAGCTGGGCAAAGCGCTCCGGTCTGCGCCAGGCATCGGCCTTGTCGAATACCTTGAGCAGGGTCGCGGGCTTGAGCTCGAAGGCAATGTGGATATGGGTGTGCAGGTCGCTCACCAGCAGTGCCAGATCGCGACACTCGTTCGGCACCCGGAAGCGCTCGCAAAAATCGCGAATGAGCGGCAACCCCTTCTGGCCATGGCCATGATGGCTCGGCCAGAAGGCGGGCGGGGTCAGCCCCTTGCCAAAGTCGTGGCAGAGGGACGCGAAGCGCACGGTCAGTTCGGGGGAGAGACGACATGCCTGCGCCAGCACCATCATGGTGTGGATGCCGGTGTCGATCTCCGGGTGCCATCTGGCAGGGGCCGGCACACCGAACAGGGCATCGAGCTCGGGGAAGAGCGCCTTGAGTGCGCCGCATTCGCGCAGCACCTCGAAGAAGATCTGGGGTGTCGGCCCCAGCAGCACTTTTTCCAGCTCCTTCCAGACCCGCTCCGGGGTCAGGTGGGCCAGCTCTCCAGCCTCCGTCATCTCGCGCATCAGCCCCAGCGTCTCGGGGGCCACCACGAACCCCTGGGCATGGAAACGGGCGGCGAAGCGCGCCACCCGCAGGATGCGCAGGGGATCCTCGGCAAAGGCCGGCGAGACATGGCGCAGCAACCGCGCCTCCAGATCCTTCACGCCGCCGTAGGGATCGTGCAGTTGCCCGTCCTCATCTTCGGCGATGGCGTTGATGGTGAGATCCCGACGCAGCAGATCCTGCTCCAGCGTCACCTCGGGGGCGGCATGGCAGACAAAGCCGGTGTAACCCTGCCCCTGCTTGCGCTCGGTGCGCGCCAGGGCGTACTCCTGCTGGGTTTTCGGGTGAAGAAAGACTGGAAAGTCTCGGCCCACCTGGGTGAATCCGAGACCCAGCATCTGCTCCACCGTGGCGCCGACCACCAGGTGATCCCTGTCACCCTGGGGCAGTCCCAACAGGCGATCCCGTACCGCCCCTCCTACCAGATAAATCTGCACGCGCACTCTCCCTCGATAAACTTGCCCCGATGATACCGCTTTTGGCCAAGAGAGACGATGTGCCCCCGCCGCACCGGGCTCGTCATCACTCGGCCGGGCGGCCGCTTTCCGCCATCGTCCTGGGTGAGTCAGCCCGTGGTTCGAGCCAGCTCCCCTTATGGTATCCGGGTCTTTGACATCCCTTTTGGGAGGCTTTAACCTGCCGCCCATAACAATGGAATGGATCCTTATGTACACACAGTTCTTCGGTCTGTCGGAGCCCCCGTTCTCCATCTCGCCCAACCCCAAATACCTCTATATGAGCGAGCGTCACGGGGAGGCCCTCGCCCACCTCAACTACGGGTTGCAGGACGGTGGTGGCTTCGTGCTGCTGACCGGGGAAGTGGGTACGGGAAAGACCACCGTCTCCCGCTGCCTGCTGCAGCAATTGCCCGCTGACACCGAGATCGCCTACATCCTCAATCCCTCTCTGACCGAGCGGGATCTGCTGGCCGCCATCTGCGACGAATTCCAGTTGCCCTACGGCGAAGAGGCCAGCCTCAAGCAATTGTTCGACCTTATCCGGGATCATCTGCTGGCGAATCTGGCGGCAGGCAAGCGCAGCGTGGTGCTGGTGGATGAAGCCCAGCACCTGCTGCCCGGCGTGCTGGAGCAGTTGCGACTGCTCACCAATCTGGAGACAGACGAGAAGAAACTGCTGCAGGTGGTGCTCATCGGCCAGCCCGAGCTGCAACAGATGCTGCGCCAGCCCCTGCTGCGCCAGCTGGCGCAGCGGATCACCGCCCGCTATCACCTGCTGCCGCTGTCGCGCCAGGATGTGGATGCCTATGTCCGCTTCCGGTTGCAGGTGGCAGGCTGCGTCCAGCCCATCTTCACCCCCAGGGCCATCCAGACCCTGCATCGCCTCTCCGGGGGCATTCCCCGTCTCATCAACCTCATCTGCGACCGCGCCCTCATCGCCGCCTTCGCCCGTGGCAGCCACAAGATAGTGCACGGGGACATCAGCCAGTCCGCGTATGAGGTGAGCGGCATTCGCGACGAGGGAAGCTGGCAATCCGGCCTCACGGTCGCCCTGGTGGGCGCCCTGCTGGTCGCCACCGGCTGGTGGGGCTGGCAATTCTTCGGATTCTTCCCAGCCCGCCCCCTGGTCAAGGTCGAGGTACCGGTCAAGGTGGATGACACGCCGGAGCAGCAAGCCCAGCTGACCCGCGCCATCAATCAGGCGCTGGAGCCGGACGTCGCCATGCAGAATCTCTACAAGGTATGGGGCTACCAGGCCGAGCTGGAGGAGGCAACCTGCGACAATGCCCCCCGTGCGGGCCTGCGCTGCCAGGAGGGAGAAGCCTCCCTGGCGCAATTGCAGGCGCTGCAATACCCGGCCCTCATCAGTCTCACCGACGAGACCGGCGGCCTCTATTACGCCACCCTGGTCAGCCTGGGGGCGGACAAGGCTTCCCTGCTCATCGGCAACCAGAGCTGGCAGGTGGACAGGCAGTGGCTCTCCGACGCCTGGGGCGGCAGCTACACCCTGCTCTGGCGCATGCCCAGGGGCAACGTGCCCCTGATAGCGAGCAATGCCGGGGCTGCCCAGGTGCAGTGGCTGGACAACGCCCTTAGCCGCGCCATGCAGCAACCCGATCGCAAGGTGAGTCGATTCGATGCCACCCTCAAGAACAAGCTGCAACAGTTCCAGCGCGAGCAGGGACTGACCCCGGACGGCATCGCCGGCAGCAACACCCTGCTGCGGCTGAATGTGGCCTCCGGCGAACCCATGCCCAGGCTGGAGGATGAATCCCTGCGAGCCAGTACGCCGGTCGATCTCGACAGCGTGGCGGATGATGAGACGGATCCCATGGTCGAGGAGGCCTCCTGATGTCCACCCTGCTCAAGGCCCTGCGCCGGGCCGACCAGCCCCAGTTCACCCCCCATATGCCGCTCATGGGTCTGCCCGTGAGCCAGGAAGAGGAGCCCAACCGCCGCTGGATCTGGTGGGCCCTGGTGCCCCTGGCCCTGGTGATGGGCGCCGCCGCCAACTATGGCTGGCACCTCTATCACCTCAAACCCGTGGAACAGCAGGTCGAAGTGAAGGAAGTGGTGACTCCCCCCTTCGTGCGGGTCGAACCCAGGCCCATGATCACCCGGCCGCTGCCGCCCCCCTTGCCGGAGCCCGTGGTCGCTCCAAGACCTGCCGCAACCCCGGCTGCGACTACCGCAAACCAGGGGGGGCAGAGTCTGGCAGAACGGCTGATGGCCGCCCTCAACAACACGCCGCTGGTGGAAGAGAGTGCGCCCCAGGCTCAGGTCCAGACCAGTGCCATCCCCCTCGGCGCCCTGGCCCCGGCCCTGAAACAGCAGGTACCGTCCCTGACCTATGGTGCCCACAACTACTCCTCCGACCCTGCCAAGCGGGCCGTCGTGCTCAATGGACGGGAGTGGCGCGAGGGCAATGAAATAGCCCCCGGTGTCATCCTGGCAGCCATCGCCCAGGACTACATCGTCCTGCAGGTCGACGGCCAGTATGCCAGCCTCAAGGCGCTGCAAGACTGGCGCGGCTGATCTGCCGGCATCCGGTGGCCCTCCCCCAGGAGGGTCACCGCCCATTCTGAGGGAGCCCGAGAGCTCCCCTTTTTAATCAATAACCTACACTCGACCTTTGCCATGCGCCGGGTCGGGGATCGCCCTCCTGATGGCGGGCGGACTTATCATCAGAACATGAGCACACTGTGAGCCATTCAGACAACACCACCTTCGCCACCCGCATTCTGGACTGGTACCATATCCACGGCCGCAAGACCCTGCCCTGGCAGCAGAACAAAACCCCCTACCGGGTCTGGGTCTCCGAGATCATGCTGCAACAGACCCAGGTTGCCACTGTCATCCCCTATTACGAGCGGTTCATGGCCCGCTTCCCCGACGTGCTGGCCCTGGCCAACGCCCCCATCGACGAGGTGCTGCATCACTGGACCGGGCTTGGCTACTACGCGCGCGCCCGCAACCTGCACAAGGCTGCCCAGCAGATCCGCGATCTGCACGGCGGCCTCTTTCCGGAACAACTGGAAGAGGTGATGGCCCTGCCCGGCATCGGTCGCTCCACCGCCGGGGCCGTGCTCTCCCTCTCTCTGGGCCAGCCCCACGCCATCCTGGATGGCAACGTGAAGCGGGTACTCACCCGCTGGCTGGCGCTGGCGGGCTGGCCGGGCCAGAAGCAGGTCG
>NZ_CAWMFQ010000262.1:11646-15175 GCF_963866995.1 Aeromonas sp. ZOR0002
GCGACCCGCCTCACCCCGCGCGTCGGGGTGGCCCAGTACAACCAGGCCATGATGGACATGGGGGCCACCGTCTGCACCCGCAGCAAGCCCGCCTGCGAGCGCTGCCCGGTGCAGGCCGATTGCCAGGGGCTGTCGCAGGGCAACCCCACCGCCTACCCTCACAGCAAGCCGAAGAAGAGCATTCCGGCACGCAACGGCATTATGCTGATCATCCGCCACGGCGATCAGCTGCTGCTGGAGAAGCGTCCGCCGCAAGGGATCTGGGGCGGGCTCTACTGCTTCCCGCAGGTGGAATCCCTCACAGGGGTGACCGGACGACTGCGGGAGTTGGGGCTGGAGGATGCCGCCTATCAGGAGCTCGCTGGATTTCGTCACACTTTCAGCCACTTCCACCTCGATATCCGCCCTTTGCTGATCGAAATGGCTGTTCCGCCCGCCCCCCTGCTCATGGAAGCGGATACCCGACTCTGGTATAACTTACGCCATCCTGCCGAGGTGGGATTGGCGGCGGCCACGGCCCGTCTGCTCGCCTACCCGGACTTACAACCAGACTTGCAACCACAGAGGTCAACATGAGCCGTACCGTATTTTGCCTGCGCCTGAAGAAAGAAGCGCCGGGTCTCGATTTCCAACTCTACCCCGGTGAACTCGGCAAGCGGATCTTCGACAACATCAGCAAGGAAGCCTGGACCGAGTGGCAGAAGAAGCAGGTCATGCTGATCAACGAGAAGAAGCTGAACATGATGAATCTCGAGCACCGCCAGTTGCTGGAAAAAGAGATGGTCAGCTATCTGTTCGACGCGGGTGAAGTCCAGATCGACGGTTACACCCCTCCCAGCCAGTGAGCGGGAATCGAGTCAAAGGGCCAGCGTCCCCCTGAGTCGTCAATATGCCGCAGGGTGACACCAATCCTGGCTCAGGCCAGTCAGTGACGGGCGGCCCCACCGCCCGGTTTGAGGATCTTATGGGTCGTTTTTTTGGGCTGCTGTGCGCCCTGCTGTTTCTCTCTGCCTGTTCATCCACACCCCAGACCAGCGGGAGTGGCGATGATGATCTGGTCAACGGCAAGGACGTGCGCGGTTTTGAACACATGATCAGTGCGCTCTCCCATAACGTGAACGAGATATGGGGGCGCGAGGCGCTGTTCGCGGGCAAGTTTGACTACGTCAAATACACGGATCAGTACAAGAGCCGCGCCCACATCGATTTCTCCAGCGGTCACATCATGGTGGAGACCGTCTCGGGTCTGGATCCCCGTGCCCACCTGCGTCGCGCCATCATCGAAACCCTGCTGACCCCGGACGATCCGGCAGAGGTCGACCTCTATTCGGACCGTGAGATCATGCCAGGTGGCGAGCCCTTCCTCTATGGCCAGGTGCTGGACAACCAGGGACAAGCGATCCGCTCCAGCTGGCGTGCAGAGCGTTATGCCGACTACCTGATCGCCAACGCGATGAAGAAGCGCACCCTCGGGATCCGCAACATCTTCTTCATCGACATTCCCATGGTGGCCAACCACGAAGACAGGCGCGGCTACAAATACGCCAGCATCATCCGCGACGCCTCCCGCAAGTACGGGGTCGCCGAGAGTCTCATCTACGCGGTGATCAAGACCGAGAGCAGCTTCAACCCCTATGCGGTCAGCCACGCCAACGCCTATGGCCTGATGCAGGTGATCCCGGCTACCGCTGGGCGGGATGTCTATGTGAGGGTCAAGGGCAAGGATGGCCAGCCGACCAGGGAAGATCTGTTCAATCCGGCCTACAACATCGATGTGGGGACCGCCTACCTGCACCTGCTGCAGACCGTCTATCTGGCGGATATCCAGGATCCCCAGTCCCGCCGCTATGCGGTGATCTCCGCCTACAACGGTGGTGCGGGAGGGGTGCTCAACACCTTCTCCAACGATCGCAAGGCGGCCCCCGGCATGATCAACCGCCTCTCCCCCGAGGCCGTCTATCAGGTACTGACTGAACAACATCCCAAGGCAGAGGCTCGCCGCTATCTCTACAAGGTCAATCAGGCCGAGAAGGGGTTCAAGCGAACCGTCGCAAGCCGGGCTGGCTGATGGCATGCAAGAAGGGCGCTCCCGGAGCGCCCTTCCCATTTACTGTGGCCAGAAAGCTTACTTGGCGATGAAGCCACCCTTGCTCAGGGGCGCAGCCCCCACCTTCTCCAGGTGTTCCACCTCGACTTCGGTCTTGTTCCAGCTGTGGTCCACCTCGCCGCGCACGCGGATCAGATCGTCAGGGCCTACCTCGGTACCGCGCCACACGTCACCGTCCACCTCCACTTCCACCTCGCCGCTGTCGTCACGGAACAGGTAGTTTTCGCCACCCAGGTGTTTGACCAGCTTGCCTTCCAGGGTCACCCACTGATCATCGGCCACGTCTTTCAACTGGGCGACCGATACCTTGTTCTGCTCCTTGGGGCCGGTGTAGGCCGCCATGGCGAAGGAAGAGACGGACATCAGGGCCACCAGGGCGATTGCTTTTGCGTTGTTCATTTCATGCTCCTGTCATTGCGGTATGAGGGCATCTTGCCCGGGGGCGCGTGAAACAAACGTGAAGCCTCCCCATTCAGGGAGGAGTGATGTGATCGCAAGCGATTAAATGGCCACGGCATGCTGCAAAAATGTATTCGAGTGGATACCTTTTCACCTGGCCATGCGGGTTCCCAGCCCGCCGCCATCGAGGAACAGCCCGCAGGCCCGTCCTGCCCCATCCATGAGAACAGCTACATGAAAAAATGGCTTTTGTGTTTATTGGGACTCTTCGCCCTCACGGCCCATGCCGCCGAGACGCGTCCCCCCTTCTCCCGCATCGTGATGTTCGGCGACAGCCTCTCCGATACCGGCAAGATGTACGACAAGATGCGTGGTTACCTCCCCTCCAGCCCGCCCTACCATCAGGGCCGCTTCTCCAACGGCCCGGTCTGGCTGGAGCAGCTCACCCAGCACTTCCCGGGCCTCGCCATCGCCAACGAGGCGGAAGGGGGCGCCACTGCCGTGGCCTACAACAAGATCTCCTGGAATCCCAAGTATCAGGTCATCAACAACCTGGATTACGAGGTGACCCAGTTCCTGCAAAAGGACAGCTTCAAGCCCGACGATCTGGTGATCCTCTGGGTCGGTGCCAACGACTACCTTGCCTATGGCTGGAACACCGAGCAGGATGCCAAGCGGGTGCGCGATGCCATCAGCGATGCGGCCAACCGCATGGTATTGAACGGTGCCAGGCAGATTCTGCTGTTCAACCTGCCTGATCTGGGCCAGAACCCCTCGGCCCGCAGCCAGAAGGTGGTCGAGGCGGCCAGCCATGTCTCCGCCTACCACAACCAGCTGCTGCTGAACCTGGCACGCCAGCTGGCACCCACCGGCATCGTCAAGCTGTTCGAGATCGACAAGCAGTTCGCCGAGATGCTGCGCGAGCCGCAGAACTTCGGCCTGAGCGACACCGAGCACGCCTGCTACGGCGGCGGCTATGTGTGGAAGCCGTTCGCCTCCCGCAGCGCCGCCACCGCCAGTCGG
>NZ_CAWMFQ010000262.1:15189-16242 GCF_963866995.1 Aeromonas sp. ZOR0002
GCCCCCTTCAATCCCGAGGAGCGCCTTGCCATCGCCGGCAACCCTCTGCTGGCTCAGGCCGTCGCAACGCCCATGGCGCGCCGCAGTGCGAGCGAGCTGAACTGTGAAGGCAAGATGTTCTGGGACCAGGTTCACCCCACCACAGTGGTACACGCCACCCTGAGCGAGCGGGCTGCCGCCTTCATCGAACAGGAGTACGAATTCCTCCCTCGATAACGGAGGCCATCCTGCCAGGGCCGGCGCTTCACCGGCCCTCTTGCCCACAAGGGCAAAGCGCAACCCATATGACACCCATCACAGATTCGGGTCACGGTACCCCGGCGGCCTTCCGTCTCCACTATGATGCAGATGGATATCACAATATGTTTTATATCAGTTGCTTGTAGATTGAAAAAAGCGAGCTACGTTTAAACGTGTTGTGGTCGAACACAGGCCCAACCCACGAGGCGAGGCGACATGAATTCGCGCTCCCCACACACAAGATTGCAGAGGCATCTATGAACAAAACACTGATTACCTTGCTGGTTTCAGGCTTGCTTGCGGCCAACGCCCAGGCAGCCGGACAAGACAACACCTGGTATGGCGGTGCCAAACTGGGTTGGTCCAACTTCTACGGTGTCGATGAAAGCAATTCCATCGCCATCACCGACAAAGACGACGATGAAGTCGGCGCCGGTGCCTTCGCCGGTTACCAGATCAACCAGAATCTGGGTGTCGAACTCGGTTATGACTACCTTGGCAAGCTCAAGTACAGCGGCACCCGCAATGGCGCGGCCTTCAATGACTCCGTGCAAGCCCAGTTGGCCCAGCTCACGCTGAAACTGGGCTTCCCGGTTGTGGACAATCTGGACCTTTACGGCCGTGTCGGGGGCGGCTATGGCTGGACCGACAGCGACCAGCTGGAAAACGACAGCCGCTTCACCTTCGTCGGCGCGCTCGGTGCGGAGTATGCCCTGAGCCTGGATTGGGCAGCCCGCCTCGAATACCAGTACAGCACCCCGTATGGCAGCCGTGACGATACCGGCCTACGCATGGACAACGGCCTGCTCTCCC
>NZ_CAWMFQ010000262.1:16273-28574 GCF_963866995.1 Aeromonas sp. ZOR0002
GCCGTCTATCGCTTCGGTCAGGTTGCACCGGCTCTGCCGGTCGCAGCTCCCGCCCCCGCGCCCGAGCCCGTGATGGTCGACAAGCAGTTCACCTTGAGCTCGGACGTGCTGTTTGACTTCAACAAGGCCACCCTCAAGCCCCAGGCCGGGCAGGCGCTGGATACCCTCTACAGCCAGATTGAAGAGGCCAGGCCCAAAGACGGGTCGGCCACCGTCATCGGCTATACCGACCGCATCGGCTCCGAGGCCTACAACCAGAAGTTGTCCGAGCAGCGTGCCCGGACCGTGGCCGATTACCTGATTGGCAAGGGCCTGCCAGCCGGCAAGGTCAATGTGGAAGGGCGTGGCAAGCAGTCTCCCGTCACCGGCGACAGCTGCACCAGCAAATCCAAGCGCGAGCTGATCGTCTGCCTGGCCCCGGATCGCCGGGTAGAGGTCAAGGTACAGGGCGTCTCGGAAGTACAGCAATAACGACGACCCCAAACAAAACGGGAGGCCATGGCCTCCCGTCTTTTTTTATGCTTCCTCAGATGCGCGTGCGCACATCCGCCGCAATCTGATCGAGCAACAGTTGCCAGCCCTGTCCCAGCTCGTTCACCAGGGTGCCATACCCATCGGCAGGCAGCACCCGCTCCTGCTGGAAGGGAAAATCTCTCAACACGACCCCCTCCTCCGTCAGCAGGCGCCAGCGACCGCTGAGCAGGGCGCGGCCGTCGTGCCGCCCCTGGAAACGCTCGACCGAGATGCTCAGCACAGGCCCCTTGCGGGCCCCGTCCTGACGCACCACCCAGCCAGGCAAGCGGCTGGAGAGGCCATTGAGGGTCAACTGGTTCAACTGGGCATCGAGGGAACCTGCCCAGCGATGGTACTCGGCAAAGTGCAGCTCCTTTCCCTCCAGCTGATAGACCAGGCTCATCCGGTCAAGCTGACCGGACAGGGCGACGGGGCGCAGCACCAACTGGTGCTGCGGCTGCGCCGTGGTGACACTCGACGGCGCCGTGTCGGCATCCAGCGAATAGTAATGCAGCGTCGTCGGGGCACTGCCACATCCCGCCAGCAGGCCCAGCAAGGCCAGCGTCATCATCCGTTTTTTCATCATTTTCCTCGCTTGGGCTCGGGATCCCGCGGACGAGCGCGGTCAAAGATCAGTGAACTCGGCTGCTCGTTCAGTGAATGGACCAGAGGTTGCAACTCGCTCATCAGCTGGTTGAGGGATTGCACCGACTGGCGCAGTTCCTGATTGGTCTGGGAACCGGCATCATAGGTCTGCAACGTCTCCTGCAACTGCTTGAGGCTCTGGTTGAGGGAGGCCGGCAACTGCTGGGTCGACTGCTGACCAGTAAACTGCTCCAGATTCGCACTCACGGCACTGACATGCTTGAGCGTCTTGTCCAGCGTCATCAGGGTGCTGTTGACCTGAGTGAGGGTGGTGGCCATGTCCATGTCGACGAACTTGTCGAGGATGAGGTTCACCTTGCGTTCGATCTGATCCAGCCCGGCCTGGGCAGTCGGGAAGACCTGATAGCCCGCCATCTTGAGCGGCTGATAGACAGGCGCATCCGGATAGAAGTTCAGATCGATCACCTTGCCCCCCGTCAGCAGGCTGGCGGTCTTGAGGCTGGCCCTCAGCCCTTCCTTGAACTGCTTGTTGAACAGGGCCCGCCACTGCTCCTTCTCCGCATTGGCATAACGGTGGGAGAGACGCTGCACCTCGATGCGCGCCAGCACCGGGATCTGCCGGCTCTTGAACAGCTGGACGCCCTTGTCGTCGATGAGATAGGGAGCCGAGATGACGGTACCGACCCGGATGCCGCGATACTGTACCGCCGCGCCGGGATGCAGCCCGCCCACGTCATTGTCGAACAGGAAGACATAGTCGATGAACTGATCCAGGCTACCGGCCAGCACGCTCTCCTCGTCCTTGAACAGCACGAACTCGTCGTTCTGTTTCACCGGCTCCCCCGGCAACCAGCCGGGAGGCAGCCCCATGGTGATGCCGCCGTTGATCAGGCTCTCCAGCGAGTCCATCTTCACCTTCATCCCCTCGCTGCTCATGGAGACCTCGAAGCCGGGCGTCAACCAGAACCGGGAGTTGCTGCTCACCAGGACGTCATAAGGCGCGTTGATGAAGAGCTGGTACTGCATCTCGCTCTTCTCGGGCAGGAATTTGGCCTCTTCGACCTGACCGATGGTGAATCCCTGATAGCTGATGGGGGAACCCGCGCCCAGCGCGTTGGCATCCCGGCTGGACAGGGATAGCCGCAATCCCCTGGCATCCAGGGATGCCAGGGGCGGCCTGTCCAGCATGGCGTATTCGCTTCGCGCCCTGCCCTTCTTGCCGGGAGAAAGCTCGATATAGGCACCGGAGAGCAAGGTGCCAAGACCGGAAACGCCCTCACGCCCGACCCTGGGCTTGACCACCCAGAACTGGCTGTCTTTCTTGAGCATGCCGGCGGCGGCATTGGTCAGGCGAGCCTTGAGCACGGCATGGCTATAGTCCTCGCTGAGCTCCACCGTCTCGATACGGCCCACCTCCACTTCACGAGAACGGATCACCGTCTTGCCCGCCACTATGCCCTCGGCGGTCGCCACCGTCAGGGTGAAGCTCGGCCCTTGTGAATACCAGTGCTGGAACAGCATCCAGGCGCCGATGAAGAGCGCCAGCAAGGGCACCATCCAGATAGCGGCAGCCGAACTCATGAAATCAGAGCCCGGTTTCCACCTTGTCTTACGCTCACTCACGTTCGCGTTCTCCTTGTTGTAAATCCCAGATCAGGCGGGAATCGAAACTCATGGCAGCCACCATGGTGACCAGTACGACCCCGGCAAAGGCGACGGCCGCAGGGCCAGGGTAGATGGTCATCAGATTGTCGAGCCGGATGAGACCGGCCAGGATGGCCACCACGAAGACGTCGATCATCGACCAGCGCCCCACAAATTCGGTCATGCGATAGAGTTTGAGCTTGCCGAGGGGAGATGCCCCCTGGCCGCGCTGCACCACGTAGCAGAGCCACAGCAGCGCCAGGATCTTCACCAGCGGCACCACCACGCTCGCGAAGAAGATGACGGCGGCAATGGGGTAGGAGCCCATGGCCCACAGCAGCACCACCCCGCCCATGATGGTCGAGGGGCTGTCATCCCCCAGGAACACGGTGTCCATGATGGGATAAAGGTTGGCTGGAACATAGAGGATCACCGAAGTGATCAGCAGGGCCCAGGTGCGGTTCAGACCACCCGGCTTGCGGCTGTGCAGGTGATCCCCGCAGCGAACGCAACTATGGGCATCCTGCTCGTTCAGGGCGCCGCAGATGTGACAGCCCACCAGACCGCACGACAGGGCGCTCTCCTCGGGATCCAGCTCCCTCGCCGCCGTCGGACCGAACAGTCGCTGCCACAGCCACATCCGATCCAGGGAGGAGATCATCTTGATGAGCAGCAGGGTGTAGCCAACGAAGGCCCAGAACGACAGCCCCATCTTGATGTCGGCCATCCCCATCAGCTTCACCAGAGAGATGAGCACGCCGATGAGGAAGACGTCCACCATCAGCCAGGGCTTGATCCGGCACAGCAGGCGGCCAAGGGAGCGCAGGGCCTTGCTGTGCAGATCCTTGTCCAGGCGCCACAGCACCAGCATGATGGAGCCGATATAGACCAGCGGCAACCCGATCAGGGTAATGCTCAGCACGGCCCCGAGGAACAGGTAGCCTTGATCCACCAGGGTGGTGATGCACTGCAGGAAGGTCATCTCCTGCCCCACCCCCTTGGCCGAGAACGACATGAAGGTAAAGGCGTTGGAGAGCACGAACATGATGATGGCCGCAAAGCCATAGGCGATAGGCCTGCGCTCCTGCTCAGGCAGATGACGAGTCAGGGTATGGCCGCAGCGCGGACAACTGCTCGTCTCCCCCACGGCCAGCTCGGTGGCCGGCACCAGCAGATCACACTCTTCGCAGGCGGTCGCGTCATGGGTATAGGTGGGTGGATGTTGGTGTGAAACCGGATGCAAGATAAGACCCCAGCATGAGGCCCGCCACGGGGCCAGAGCCGCCAATTATTGCAGCAGCGGCCCCTGCCGACCAGCCCTGTCGTTGTCCATCCTGCCCGGGTGTGAGAATGACTTTGACAAGGCAGTGCCCATTTAGCACAATCAAACGCCACTTTTTTTCCGCGGGACAATAATTTATGACAACTGAATCCCCAAGCTACTCCACTATCGAGCAGGCCTTCTCCCTCGGGAACGGGCAAGATTCTGCCCTCAACTGGTTGCGCAAAAACCGTAGCCAGGTCGCCATCTTCCTGGTGAGCGGCATCAAGCTGGAGGGGACCATCAGCGGTTTTGACCAGTACAGCGTGCTGTTGACCGATGCCCATGGCAATCAGCAACTGGTCTACAAGGCCAAGATTTCCACCATTGCCATGCACTCCGGCCGTCCTGCCGTCAGTATCCAGCGGGCCCGCAAGCCACGGGTTTCCATGGCGCCGCGCCCCCATGGCGCCCCCAGCCGTTATGACGACAACCAGGGTGGTGGCAGCGAGCAGTAAATCTCGCCACTGCCCATCCTGACGGTGTCGCTGCGTCAGCCAGTGACATCTGCTCCCCACTCTCATGTTTCGCCTGTCCCGTATGAGAGTGGGGCTTCTCTCCCGAGCAGGTTGTTGACCCGCTCGTCTTCGTTACTCAGTAGGTCAACCCGACCGGTTTTCCCTCTCTGACCATGCAGACCTGCATACCGGCCGCTTCACCGGCCTGTGCGCCTATGCCCGTGTCCTCGAACACCAGACATTGATCGGGCTCGACCCCCAGGCGTCGCGCCACCAGCAGGAAGGTGTCTGGATGGGGTTTGTGCAGCTCCACGTCGTCGGCGGTGACCACCACGGGGAAGTACCGATCCAGCCCTGTGTTGCGCAGCACCGCTTCGGCATTGATACGGGGGGAGCCTGTCCCGATGCCCATGGGGATCCGGCCGTGATAGCGTTCCACCAGATCCAGCATGGCCGGGAAGGGGGTGGCCTTGTGCAGGTTGGCGACATAGTGTTCGGTCTTGCAGCGTGTCACCACCAGGGGATCCAGCGCGATCTGCTGCACTTCGGCCACCAGCAGGGCTATCTTGCGGCTGGGCATGCCTCCCAGCTCATAAAACCAGTCGGCGTCGAACCGAAAGCCAAACTCGCTGGCGGTGTGCTCCCAGGCGGCCAGGTGCAAAGGCATGGAGTCCACCAGTGTGCCGTCGAGGTCGAAAACCAGGCCTTGAAATCCGGATAGGGTCATGGTGCAGGATCTGTCTGTGAAAAATGGGCCCCCATTCTAGCCAGAGCGCGGGCGCATCGCCATGCGCCAGATGGCGAGAAACGCTTGCCACCTCATTTATACAGGGCGATGCCAGGAGGTAGCCCCCACGCAGGTGTCAGCGATATGCCAGGGTACAGGCACGCCCTTGGGATTTGGCGTGATAGAGTGCCTGATCCGCCTGCTCGGTCAGGGTTTGCCACTCCTTGTCCGATGACGGGACCAGATAGCTGAACCCGATGCTGACGGTGAGTGTCGCCGCCACCCGGGAGGCCGGATGGGGAATCTGCAAGGCGTCAAGGCCGTGGTGGATCTGCTCCGCCAGCCGCTCCGCCTCTCCCGGCTGCGGTGAACACAGCAGGATGACAAACTCCTCCCCCCCATAGCGGGCCACCAAGTTGGTGCGCCGCCGCTCGGTGTCCTGCAGCAGTGCCGCCACCCGCTGCAGGCACTGATCCCCCTTGCCGTGGCCGAAGTGATCGTTGTAGGACTTGAACTCGTCCACATCGATCATCAGCACCGCCAGCACGCCCTGATGGCGGCGAGCCCGCTCCCACTCCCGTTCCATGGTGATGTCCCATTGGCGGCGGTTGGCGATGCCAGTCAGGGGATCTTCCAGAGACAGCAGAGAGAGGCGCCGGTTGGCCTCCTCCAGCGCCCGGTTGGTATCGGCCAGTTGCCGGGTCCGTTCCTGCACCCTCAGCTCCAGCTCCCGATTGAAGCGCTCAAGCTTCTCCTGGGTGCGCTGGCGGATCAGCAACTGGGAGAGCACGGCGGCATACTGCTTGAAGATCTCGCTCTGATACGCTTTGAGGGGGCGCCGCCAGAGCAGGTTGTCGGCGGCGATCCAGCCGATGGGGGTACTCCCGTCCCAGAGCGACACCATGGCGTTCCAGCCGCGACCCACCTCCTGCTTCTCGTAATAGAGAGGCGTGTCCTCCAGCACCAGGACATAGTCCTTGCGACGCAGCGCCTCCTGCACCGTGGGATGATCCGGAATGGGGCTGATGAAATGGCGCTCGTCGATGAGCTCACCCGCCTCGTTGGTACCCCAGGTACCGTGCATGGTCTTGAATTCACTGTCAGTCAGGAAGATGGCGATGCGATCGAACTGCAACTCCTGGCGGGCCAGTGCCACCGCGTCGTGCAGCAGACGATCCTCGCTCTCGCAGCGGGAGAGCTTGACCCCCACCTGATGCAGCGCCTGCAGCATGCTGAGGAAGGAGTCCTGCAGGGCCTGGCTGCGCACGAGGTCTGCCTGGGTGTGGAGCCGCTGATCCCGCTCCAGATCCACCTGTCCCGCGAGTCGCCGACTCTCGAGCTCGGCGGCGAGATAATGCATGAGCAGCTGGATGCTCTGCTGCTGGCGTCTTGGCAGGCGATCGAGACGACGGCGGGTTTCCAGATAGACCACAGCCTCCAGCCCCTTGTGACGCTTGAGGGGGAAGCTGGCGCGCAGGCGCGGGATCTCGGGTTCGACGCTCTCCCGCTCCCAGATGGCACGGGTCGGCGCGATGGGCTCCACCAGCAACTGGCCGAGCGCAAGGGAACGTTCGATGAAGAGGATGGGCAACTCGAGGGAAGAGAGGACGTCAGCGCTCAGGCAGAGCAGACCCTGTTCCGGGCGATAGTGATAGAGCTGGGGCGTCGGAGCACGCAGCCACAGATAGATCTGTTCAGCCTCTGTTTTTTCCCTGACCGCAGACAAGGTCACTTCACAGAGATGTTCAAAACTGGTGAAGTGCTCCGGATCCCATTCTTCCATGCCAAATCATCCTTGGTTGTATCCAAGCGAGTATATCGGCAAAGCCCGGCCATTAATTGACCGGGCAATCAAAAGCGAGATCCAGAGCCCAGTTTTTACAACAGATTCAATGCCTGCATGGCACTGCGGATGCGCTCGCGGGTGGCCTCGGAGAGCGGCATCACCGGCAGACGGCACTCTTCGCTGCACAGACCCAGCAGGGAGACCGCATACTTGGCCCCTGCGGGGCTCGGCTCGGCGAACATGGCCTGGTGCAGCGGAATGAGCTTGTCCTGCAATTCGCGGGCAGCTTGCCACTCACCGGCCAGCGCCAGGTTCTGCACCTCGGCCACCAGCTTGGGGGCCACGTTGGCCGTCACCGAGATGCAACCCTGGCCACCACCGATGTTGTAGGCCACGGCGGTGGCATCTTCACCGGAGAGCCAGGCAAACGGCTTCTTGATGAGCTGGCGTTCAACCCAGGGGCGGGCCAGATCACCGGTGGCATCCTTCACGCCGGCAATGCGCGGCAACTCGGCCAGACGGGCCAGGGTCGCCGGCTGCACGTCAACGATGGCGCGGGGCGGAATGTTGTAGACGATGATGGGTTTGGTGGTGGCGTCGTGCACCGCCTTGAAGTGGTGGTAGAGCCCTTCCTGATTGGGGCGGTTGTAGTAACCGGCCACATGCAGGGTGGCATCCGCTCCCATCTGCTCGGCATAGCGGGTGTATTCAATGGCTTCAACCGGGTTGTTGGAGCCTGCACCTGCGATCACGGGAATGCGCCCGGCCACCAGCTTGACCACCAGCTCCACCACGCGGCAATGCTCATCGTGGGTCAGGGTCGGGCTCTCCCCGGTCGTGCCGACCGGCACTATGCCATGGGTTCCCTGCTCTATGTGCCACTCCACCAGGCGAGCCAGTGCGGCCTCGTCCAGCTGGCCCTGTCGAAATGGGGTGATCAGGGCAACTATCGAACCTTGAAACATGGGATTTCCTTCTCCTAAACAGATGGATTGGTCAATAAAAAGCCCCGGTACGGGAGTCGCTACCGGGGCTTGAATCGTCTCAGGGATGAGAGGTTACGCGCGCACGCCAGCAGGCCCGATTGTCAGGCTGTGTTTATGCTTTCGTTTCGATACGCATGACCGCATTGCATCATCTCTGGGTAAATAGGCGTCTGGGCATATTTCGGGAACACGGCATAAATGTCAAGGCGAAAGCGGCCATGTATAATGGCCGCCCAAAAATGCGTGGAGAGACCCAATGAGCCGTCCTGTCAGTGCCGTCAGTCAGATGCTGGAACGTAACCAAGCCCTCTTTGTCGGCAAGCGGCTGTTGGTGTGCGGTGCCCTGGAGGATGATTATCCTCGTCAACTGGCCGAGCTGGCACAAAGCCTGACCGTCTTCACCACGGATTACTGCTATTACCGCAGCCAGCAGGCCGCTCTGGGAGACGCCATCCTGTTCGATCACCAGCTGGGTGGCGCCCCCCGATTCGATGCCCTGCTGCTGCTGATGCCCAAGGCCAAGGCCGAGGCGCAATACCTGCTGGCCATGATGACGCCGCTGCTCGAAAGCGGGGCCGACCTGTTCCTCGCCGGCGAGAACCGGGGCGGCATCAACGGAGCAGACAAGCTGCTGGCACCTTATGGCGAGAAACCGATCAAGCGCGACTCTGCGCGCCGCTGCTCTCTCTACCACGGCACGCTCGACAAACCGGTCGTTCCCTTCGAGCTGGACGCCTGGTTCAGTCGCTATGAGTGCCAGGCGGGCGACACCACCCTGACCGTCATGGCCCTGCCCGGGGTCTTCAGTGCAGACGGCCTGGATCTCGGCACCCAGATGCTGCTGGCGAGCCTCCCCCCCGTGACGGGCAAGCTGCTCGACTTTGGCTGCGGCGCCGGCGTCATCGGTTCCGTGCTGGCCAAGCGCAACCCGGCCCTGGCCGTCACCATGGTGGATATCAATGCCCTGGCACTGGAGTCCAGCCGCCGAACCCTGGCGGTCAACGGTCTGAGCGGACGTGTCCATGCCTCCGATGTCTATTCCGACATTGCCGAAACATTCCAACAGATTGTCTCGAATCCCCCCTTCCATGCCGGGCTCAAAACCTTCTACGCCGCCACCGAAACCTTCCTGGCAAAGGCACCTGAGTACCTGACCGCAAATGGCGCCCTGACCATAGTCGCCAATGCCTTCCTGCGATACCAGCCTATACTGGATGCGCACTTCAAACAGACCGAGGTGATCGCGGGCGATGCCAAATTCAAGGTGTATCTGAGCAAAGCTTAAAGAAGTGCAACGGTTGTAATAAAACAAGTAGAGAGTGCCAGACGGGATCTGTTAAGGTACCAAGAAAACGTTTACCACCCCTTTAGGGGTGTTTTTTTCGCAGTGACATGAAAACCTTTTCAACATCATGATCTCAGGGAGAGAACGACGATGGCAGGCATACTCACCATGATACTGGCAGGCGGTGAAGGTACCCGACTGCAACCGCTGACCACCACCCGCAGCAAACCCTCCGTACCCTTTGGCGGCAGTTACCGGTTGATCGACTTCGTGCTCAACAACTTCGTCAACGCCGACTTCCTGCGCATCTATGTACTCACCCAGTTCAAGTCCCAGTCCCTTTATCTGCACATGAAGAAGGGCTGGAACATCGTCGGCATCACGGATCGCTTCATCGACCCCATTCCGGCCCAGATGCGAATGGGCAAACGCTGGTATGACGGCACCGCAGACGCCATTTACCAGAACCTGCGCTTCATCGAGATCTCCGACCCCGAGCACGTCTGCATCTTCGGCTCCGATCACATCTACAAGATGGACGTGAGCCAGATGGTGAGCTTCCACAAGCAGAAAGCGGCCGCCCTGACCGTCGCGGCACTGCGCATGCCCATCGAGGAAGCAAGCGCCTTCGGGGTGATCGAGGTGGATCAGGAAGGGCGCATGATTGGCTTTGAAGAAAAGCCCCGTCACCCGAAACACATACCCGGGGATCCCACCCAGGCCCTGGTCTCCATGGGCAACTACATCTTCGAGACAGAGGCCCTCTATCGGGAGCTCAAGCGGGATGCCGCCGAGGAGAACTCCAGTCACGATTTCGGCAAGGACATCATTCCCAGCCTGTTCCCCCGTGCCCCCGTCTATGTCTACGACTACAGCACCAACGTGATCCCGGGCGAGAAGCCCAACGTCTACTGGCGCGATGTGGGGACGCTCGACTCTTACTGGCAGGCACACATGGACCTGGTGGCCGACGATGCCCCCTTCTCTCTCTACAATCGCAAGTGGCCGCTGCACACTCATTACCCGCCCCTGCCCCCCGCCACCTTCATCGATACCGACGACTGCAAAGTCAAGATCGCCAACTCCCTGATCTCCGGTGGCTGCTTCATTCAGGGCAGCCAGATCCAGCGATCCATACTGGGATTTCGCTGCAACATAGGCCCCTGCAGCCACATCAGTGAATCCGTGCTGCTGGGGGATGTGAAAATCGGCGAAGGTTGCTCCATTCGCCGCGCCATCATCGACAAAAACGTTGAAATTGCACCCGGCACCGTGATCGGTGAGAATCTGGACCATGACAGAGAGCGGTTTACCGTATCCGAAGGCGGTATCGTCGTGGTACCTAAGGGAGCAAGAGTTGGCTATTAACCCACTGAAAATCCTGTTTGTAGCCTCGGAGGTTGAGGGGCTGGTGAAGACCGGGGGCCTGGCGGATGTGGCCAAGGCCCTGCCGCAGCATCTCGCCCGTCAGGGGCACGATGTGCGCATCATTATGCCCTTCTACAAGACCATCAAGCGCCGGGACGAGGCCACCCTCCTCGCCTCGCGCTGGCTCCCCACCCCCCAAGATCGCAGTGATATCAGCTATCGCATCCATCAGCTGGAACTGGACGGGATCTGCGTCTATCTGCTCGATTGCCCGCACTATTTCGACCGCCCCCAGCTTTATGCCGAGAACAACCAGGCCTATCCCGACAACGGTGAACGCTTTGCCTTTCTGGCCGCGGCGGCCCTGCATGCGTGCGAACAGCTGGGTTTCGCTCCCGACATCGCCCACTGCAACGACTGGCACACCGGTCTGCTGCCGCTGCTGCTGAAAACCCGTCATGCCCACAACCCCTTCTTCCAGCGCACCCGGTCGGTCATCAGCATTCACAACGCGGCCTTTCAGGGCGTGTTCGATCGCCAGCAGTTCTGGGCCGTGCCGGAAATCCACGACTACGAGCAGCGCATCAACTACGACTATGGTCACATCAATCTGCTCAAGTGCGGTGTGCTCTACGCAGACAAGATCAATGCGGTCAGCCCCAACTACGCCAGCGAGCTGCTGACGCACCTGGGCGCTCACGGCATGGCCAGCGTATTCCAGCAGCGGGCAGCGGACCTGCGTGGCATCCTCAACGGCTGTGACTATCAGGACTGGGATCCCGCCTTCGATCCTCTGTTGCCCGCCACCTATGATGCCGACAACCTGGATGGCAAACACACCTGCAAGCGCATCCTGCAGCAGGAGACGGGGCTCCCCGTCGGCAACCTCCCCATCTATGGCATGGTGTGTCGACTGACCGAGCAGAAAGGTGTACACCTGCTCATCCCGGCTCTGGACAAGTTCTTGCAACATCAGGTCCAGGTAGTGATCGTGGGTTCCGGTGATCCCTCTCTCGCCGCCCAGTTGCAAAGCATTGCCCAGCAGCATCCCGACAAGTTTGCCTTCATCAATGCCTATGACGACCGTCTGGCCCACCTGGTGGAGGCCGGCGCCGACTTCTTCCTGATGCCTTCTCTGTTCGAGCCATGCGGGCTCAACCAGATGTACAGTCTGGCCTATGGCACACTGCCCCTGGTGCGGGCTGTCGGCGGATTGAAAGATACCGTCGTGGACTGGGATGCCGACCCGACGCACGCGACCGGTTTCTGCTTCAACGATCCCACTGCAAGCACCTTGCTCGATGCCATGCGCCGCAGCCTGCTCCATTATCTGCAGGAGCCGGCACGTTTTGCCCGTGTGCAGCACCACGCCATGAACACCCGCTTCGACTGGGCAGACTCCGTCATCCTGTACGAACAGATGTATCAGGATGCGCTGGCCACCGTCTGACGCCGATTGCTGAAGTTTTGTGCCCTTGGCACGCCTTTATCCGTCAACAGCGAAAAAAGTCCCCTTTGGCTGTTGACGCCCCCCCAAAACTCTATAGAATCCCCCACCGCAGTGATGCGAAGGTGGCGGAATTGGTAGACGCGCTAGCTTCAGGTGT
>NZ_CAWMFQ010000263.1:0-3817 GCF_963866995.1 Aeromonas sp. ZOR0002
CACCCGATCCCGGGCCGCCTGGCCACCGGCCCGGGCGAGGGCCTCCAGCATCTCGCCGACGGTCACGCTGATGCCGGGCAGGTTGATGCTGCGGGCGTCACCGGTGGCGGGGAGCCTGGCCGCCAGCAGGAAGTTCGCGACCACGGTGGCGGGGCTCGAGAGCCAGAGGCGCAGATCCGGGCTCACCGGGCAGATGGCGCTCTCCCCTTGCAGCGGCTCGCGGATGATGCTGCTGACAAAGGAGGAGGCGGCGCGGTTCGGTTTGCCCGGCCGCACGCAGATGGTGGGCAGGCGCAATACCAGACCGTCGACGAAGCCCTTGCGGCTGTAGTCGTTGACCAGCAGTTCCCCCATGGCCTTCTGGGCGCCGTAGGAGGAGGTGGGGGTCAGGGCGGTACCGTCATTCACCAGCTCCGGCAGCGGGCCGCCATAGACGGCGAGCGAGCTGGTGAAGACGAAGCGGATGCCCGGCCGGGCATGTCGGCACGCCTCCAGCAGGGTGCGGGTGGTGTCCAGGTTTACCTGCCAGCCGAGATCGAAGTCCTGCTCCGCGTGGCTGCTGACGATGGCCGCCAGGTGGTAGACCACGGCAGTCCGCTCGCTGATGAGGGACTCGGCGACACCGGATTCGGTGAGGTCGGCCCGCAGACAGCGAACCCTGGGGTCCGGCAGGGGGGATTGCGGCTGCTGGATGTCTACCAGCAGCAGCTCGGTGAAGGGGTGGGGGCCTTGCAGCAGAGCCCGGGCCAATTTCTGGCCCAGGAAGCCACCGCCGCCGGTGATGATGATCTGCATCTTGTTATCCTCAGACTCGTTCATGTTCAGGGTCGTTATTGTTGTGTCAGCCAGCCCAGCCCTTCACGGGTGCCGGCTCTGGGGTTGTACTCGCAGCCTATCCAGTCGTGGTAGCCCGCCTGCGCCAGCGCCTTGAACAGGTGGGGGTAGGCGATCTCCCCCTCGTCCGGCTCGTGGCGATCCGGCACCGAGGCGATCTGGACATGGCCGATGGCCGGGCCCAGCTTGCCGATGAGACGGGTGAGATCCCCGTCCATGATCTGGGCGTGATAGAGGTCGAGCTGCACCCCCACGTTGGGTCTGTCTATCTCCTGCACCAGGGCCAGGGCGTCGAGCTGGTGAGCCAGGAAGTAGCCGGGTACATCCCGATCGTTGAGCGGCTCCAGCAGCACCTTGATGCCGTCTTCGGCCAGGAAGTCGGCGGCGAAGCGGATGTTGTCGATCAGGGTCTGGCGGTGGGCCGAGAGGCTATGAGCAGGGTCCACGATGCCGCTCATGGCGTGTACCTTGGTGCAGCCGAGCGCCAGGGCATAGTCACGCACGCTTGGCAGGTGGCCGCGAAACTCCGCTTCCCGCCCCGGGATGGCAGCCATGCCGCGCTCCCCCGCGCCCCAGTTGCCCGGCGGCATGTTGAACAGGGCCTGGGAGAGCCCCTGCTCGCGCAAGCGGCGGCCCAGCTCTGCGGCCGGCCACTCGTAGGGGAAGAGGAACTCCACCGCCTCGAAGCCTGCGTCGCGGGCGGCGGCGAAGCGCTCCAGGAACGGCACCTCGGTAAACAGCATGGTGAGATTGGCGGCAAACTTGCTCATGGTTTCATCCTCCTCAATTCATCAATTTCGGGTTCGCTCAGGTAGCGGATGGAGTGGCCATTGAGCATCAGTGCCAGGCGCGCCGTCTCCTCCAGCTCTTCCATGTTGTTGACCGCATCCACCAGATCCTTGCCCGTCACCACGGGGCCGTGGTTGGCAAGCAGGAAGGCGTTGCCTTCGGGAGCGCGGCGCCCCAGCTCCTCGGCGATGCGGGCATCCCCCGGCTTGTAGTAGGGGATGAGCGGCAACTGGCCGACCCGCATCACGTAGTAGGGGGTGAAGGGGCGGATGACGTTGGCCGGATCCAGCCCCTCCAGACAGGAGAGGGCGGTCAGGTGGGTGCAGTGCAGGTGCACCACGGCCCGGCAGTCCGGATTGTTGTGGTAGATGGCAAGGTGGAAGGCCACCTCCTTGGAGGGGCGATCTCCCCCCAGGTGTTCCCCCTGCAGGTTGACGTGAGAGAGCCTGTCGGCGCTGAGCCGTCCCAGGCAGGAGCCGGTCGGGGTGGCGATCAGGGTGCCGTCCGGTAGCAGGGCGGAGAGGTTGCCGGCGCCCCCGGTGGCATAACCGCGCTGGAAGAGGGAGGCTCCCAGCATCACCATGGTGTCGCGCAGTGCCTGTTCAGTCATGGAAGTACTCCTGAGCCTTGTCGAAGAAGTCGTCGCTCCCGAAATTGCCGGACTTGAGGGCCAGCGACAGGGGGGCGTCGATGGCCCGCACCCAGGGCACACCGGGGGCGATCTGCGGGCCGATGTGGAACGCCTTGACGCCGAGGGCCTGGGTGACCCGGCTCGAGGTCTCGCCACCGGCGATGATGAAGCGGTCCACGCCGGCGCCTTGCAGCAGTTGGGCGAGGCGGGCAAAGCAGTGTTCCACCGCGTCGCTGGCCGTCTGCTGGCCGTGGGTTTCCTGAATGCGGGCCAGCTCCGCCGGGCTGGTGGTGGCGTAGACCAGCGGCGCCGGGGTACGGGGCTGGTCCAGTACCCAGCGCGCCAGCTCGGCCGGGTAGTCGGCCTCTTCGAGGCAGCGCACCACATCCAGCGCCAGGGCAGGAGCGTGCTGGCGATAGCGGGCCACCTGACGGTTGGTCATCTCGGAGCAGGAGCCCGACAGCACCGCGGCGCGGGTGCCTCTGGGCCAGCCCGCTTCGCGGGCACCCTGCAGATCGCCGCTCCCAAGCTGACGGGCCAGGCCGATGGCGAGGCCGGATCCGCCGGTCACCAGGGGCATGTCGAGGGCTGCGGTGGCGATGTCCAGCAGGTGCTGCTCGGTCAGGGTGTCGACCACGGCGTAGCGCACACCAGCTTGCGTTAGCTGCTCAAAGGCGTCGGCAATGGCGCCGGGACCCTGTGCGATGGTATTGAACGGCACCAGACCGGCACGGCCCTGGGCCTGCCCCTCCATCAGCCGCAGCAGGTTGCTGTCGGTCATGGGGGTGATGGGGTGATGGCGCATGCCGGACTCGGCGAGCGGCTGGGCGCCGACGAAGAGGTTGCCCTGATAGACGGTGCGACCGTTTACCGGCAGGGCCGGGCAGATCAGGGTGAACTTGCTCTCCAGCGCGGCCAGCAGGGCGTCGGTGACGGGGCCGATGTTGCCCGCCGCCGTGCTGTCGAAGGTGGAGCAGTACTTCTGGTAGATGCGCGGGCAGCCGCGGGACTTGAGCCAGTCGAGGGCCGCCAGGGAGTCGCGCACTGCCTCATCGGCCGGGCAGGAGCGGCTCTTGAGGCTGATCACTACGGCGTCGACCCCGGTCAGATCCGCCTCTGCCGGGATGCCGGCAAACTGGATGGTGGAGAGGCCGTTCTCCACCAGAAAACCGGCGATGTCGGTGGCGCCGGTGAAGTCGTCTGCGATGACTCCGAGTTTCATGCTTGCTCCTCCTGACCCGGCAGGGTGATGCCTGAGAAGATCTTGATGACGGCGCTGTCATCTTCCTGGCCGTGGCCTGCATTGCTGGCACCGAGGAACATGTTCAGCGCCGTGCTCGCGAGCGGCAGCGGGAAGCGCAGCGCCTTGGCGGTGTCGGCCACCAGGGTGAGATCCTTGACGAAGATGTCCACTGCGGAGCGGGCCTGGTAGTCACCGGCCAGCACCCGGGGCATGCGGTTTTCAAACATCCAGGAGTTGCCGGCGGCATGGGTCACCACGTCATACATGAGATCCAGGGACACCCCTGCCCGGCTGGCCAGCGCCATCGCCTCGGCGGCCAC
>NZ_CAWMFQ010000263.1:3903-14658 GCF_963866995.1 Aeromonas sp. ZOR0002
GGCCCGGCTCGCTGCCGACCCGGTAGACCTTGCCGGCCACCGCATCCAGCACAGGGGCCAGCTTGTCGAAGGCGGCGTCGGCGCCTGCGGCCATCACCGTCATCTCCCCCGCGTCGGCCTTGATGGCACCACCGGAAACCGGCGCATCCAGCATCGGCAGTCCCATCTGCGCCAGCTCGGCGGCCAGGGCGCTCGCCTCTTCGGCGGCGATGGTGGAAGAGACCATGATGGCGGTGCCCGGTTTGAGGTGGCGAGCCAGCCCCGCTTCGCCGAGCAGGATGCGGCGCACCTGGGTGGCGTTGACCACCAGCAACAGCACGGCATCGAGCGTCTCGGCCAGAGGCCTGGCATCGGCCATGACGGCGGCGGCACCGGCCTGCTGCAACTGGCCGCGGGCCTGTTCGCTGAGGTCGATGCCATAGGTGGTGAGCCCGGCCCGCAGGCAGGAACGGGCGGCGCCCATGCCCATGGCGCCCAGGCCGATGACCGCAACATGATAGGGAGTGCTCATCTCGTGATTCCTCGATTACGACTGATGAGCAGATAGTAGAGGCTTGCGGCGATGAAATATCAGGCAGTCGTCACAAAAAGTAACTTAATTGATGTTAATTTTTGTTATTTATGAGGGTTGAGATTCTTTCGAGTCAAATTTTGGCGTTTTTTGTGTGAATAAATGTGATTTGTGAGCCCGTTTCAGGTTATTTATCATTTTTTCCCAGGTCGCTGGGGTAGAATGGCACCTTCCTTTTCCCGAGGCGCGAGGCAAGATGATTCCCGTAGAGCGACAGCAACGTATCCTGCAACTGCTGGCAGAGCGCGGCGTGGTCAGCATAGTGGAGCTGACCGACTGGCTGCAGGTCTCCCACATGACCATCAGGCGCGACATCCAGAAGCTGGAGGAGCAGGGGAGGGTACTTTCCGTCTCCGGCGGGGTCAGCCTCTCCCAGCGGATCAAGAGCGAGCCCTCACACGCCGCCAAGCGCAGCCTGATGCAGGGGGCCAAGCTGGCCATTGCCCGGCTCGCCGCCGCCCAGGTGAGCGAGGGGAGCACCGTCTATCTGGACGCCGGTACCACCTCCCTGGAGCTGGCCCGGGAGCTGGCGCTTCGGGAAGACCTGATGATAGTGACCAACGACTTCATGGTCTGCGCCTACCTCATCGAGCACGGCCGCTGCCGCCTCTATCACACCGGGGGTCAGGTCATTCGCGAGAACCAGTCCTGTGCCGGGGAGGCCACCGCCCACTTCCTGCGCAACCTCCATCTGGACATCGCCTTCCTGTCAGCCTCCTCCTGGGACAGTCAGGGGATCTCCACCCCGAGCGAACAGAAGGTGCCGGTGAAGCGGGCCGTGGTGGAGTCGGCGGCGACCCGCATCCTCATCTGCGATTCGTCCAAATATGGCAAGGTGGGGACTTTCAACGTGGTGAGCTGGGATGCGATCGATCAGGTGATCACCGACGAGCAACTGCCCCAGAGCGCCCGCGAGGCATTGGCACAGCACGGGGTCAGGGTGACCATGGCGCCGCTGGCCAGTCTGGTGGCCAGCGCCGAACAGGGGTAAGGAAAGGGGCGACAGGGGGCGAACCACCGCGCCACCTGACCGGGATCAGCGACCCTCTGCGGCCGGTGCGTCCGTCAGCTTGGCGGAGCCCTGGATCACCTCCCCCGCCTTCTCGATGTCCCGTCCCATCCCGTGGATGGTGTTGCAGCCCAGCAACCAGAGGCTGGTGCACAGCACCAGCAGCATGCGATTCGTCTTCATCCTTGCTCCTTTCATGCTATGGGGTCAGTTTGAGCAGGCG
This sequence comes from Aeromonas sp. ZOR0002, assembly GCF_963866995.1. Lineage (NCBI taxonomy): Bacteria > Pseudomonadati > Pseudomonadota > Gammaproteobacteria > Aeromonadales > Aeromonadaceae > Aeromonas > Aeromonas sp. ZOR0002. The sequence goes on from NZ_CAWMFQ010000263.1 coordinate 5,707, forward strand.
CCCCTGGCCTGAATCCGTCAACAGGTAGAGGGCGCCGTCGGGGCCCTCCTTGACGGTACGGATCCGCTCCCCCAGATCGGTCAGCAGCCGCTCTGCCGACACTATCTTGTCTCCGTCGAGGTGCAGGCGCAACAAGGCCTGACCACGCAGGGCGCCGACCAGCAGATCCCCCTGCCACTCCCTGAACAGGTTCCCCTGATAAAAGGTCATGCCCGAGGGGGCGATGGAGGGCACCCAGATCCAGCGCGGTGCCGTCATGCCCGGCGCGCTCTGGCCCACGCCAATCTTGCCGCCCCCGTACTCCTCGCCAAAGGTCACTCTGGGCCAGCCGTAGTTGTGGCCTGGCAGGATGAGGTTGACCTCGTCCCCGCCCTGGGGACCGTGCTCGTGAGCCCAGAACTGCTGGCTGCCCGGACGCAGGGCCGCCCCCTGCATGTTGCGATGGCCCAGGCTCCAGATCTCCGGCAGGGCCCCCGGCGTCTTGACGAAGGGGTTGTCGGCGGGGACCCGGCCATCCTTGTGCAGGCGTACTGTCTTGCCGAGGTGGTTGTCCAGCGTCTGGGCCCGCTCCCGCTCGGTGTAGCGATCCCCCAGGGTGATGAAGAGATAGCCATCCTCCGTCAGCACCAGGCGGGAGCCGAAGTGGGCGCCGCCGGCCACCTTGGGCTCTTGGCGAAACAGCAGTTGCCAGTCGACGAGGGCCTCTTTTTGCAGCCGGGCCCGGGCCACGGCGGTGCCGGCTCCCCCATCCCCCGGCTCGCTGTAGCTGAGATAGAGCCAGCCATCGCCGTCCAGGGCGAGATCGAGCAGACCCCCCTGACCCGTGGCGGCGAGGGGCGGCAGGCCGGAGACCACATGGCGGTTGCCATCTGCATCGATGTGCAGCAGGCGCCCAGGGCGCTCGCTGACGAGGTAGCCGCCATCCGGCAGCAAGGCCAGTCCCCAGGGGTGGCGTAGCTCCCCCGCCACCGGGGTCAGGGTCAGCGCCCGCACCGGGAGCACCAGGCAGACAAGCAGCAGGGCAAACAGTCGCAACATGGGGGCCTCCTCGCTCGGCCAGACCTGAATGTCGCTGAAGTATAGGGGAGGCAAACGGGAAAACGTGAGCAACAACAAGCCATTGGATGATACCGGCAGCGCCGGTTGTCCCTTGGGGCAGGAAGGGAAAGGGGGTGAGCCAGGGCTCACCCCGTCTGGCTAGAAGAGGGCTGGCACGATGCGAAGCGGGTGCTCCGATGGTTTGACTTTGCCTATCTTGCGCTTGGGCAGCTTCACCGGCTCCGTCGGCAGCGCCTCGTAGGGGATGTGCGCCAGCAGGTGGGAGATGATGTTGAGGCGCACCCGTTTCTTGTCCTCGGAGTGGGCCACGAACCAGGGGGCCCAGGCGGTGTCGGTGGCGATGAACATGGCATCCCGTGCCCGGGTGTAGTCATCCCAGCGATCGAAGGACTTGATGTCCATGGGGGAGAGCTTCCAGATCTTGCGGCCATCGTCGATGCGATCACGCAGCCGCCGCTCCTGCTCTTGTGGGGTCACCTCCAGCCAGTACTTCAGCAGAATGATGCCAGAGTCCACCAGGGCTTTTTCCACCATGGGGGTGCCAGCCAGGAATTTGTCGCTCGCCTCCTCGCTGCAAAAGCCCATGATGCGCTCCACCCCGGCCCGGTTGTACCAGCTGCGATCGAAGATGACGATCTCCCCCGCCGCCGGCAGATGGGGGATGTAGCGCTGGAAGTAGAGCTGGCTCTTCTCCCGCTCCGTGGGGGCGGGCAGTGCGACGACCCGAAAGACCCGGGGGCTGACCCGCTCGGTGATCGCCTTGATGGTGCCCCCCTTGCCGGCCCCGTCGCGCCCCTCGAAGACGATGCAGACCTTGAGCCCCTTGTGCACCACCCACTGCTGCAGCCTGACCAGCTCCACGTGCAAGAGGCGCAGCGCCTTTTCGTATGCCTTGTTGCCAAGGGGCTTTTGCGCCTCGGCCACGACCGGTTCTTCCGTTCTGGATTTTCGTTTGCTGCCCATGATGTCCTTCTCTGTGTCTCGGCGAATGGAGGGCCGTCCTGCCGGACGGCGCCCTTCAAGGGTAGATGACGGTGTGCCGCCACCGGGAGTGGCAACTACAGGGGGATGGCTGGGATCATCTTTGGTGGGGCTCGCGGGGTTGTTGGTGGCAGTGAGACATTGAAGAGGGGGGGGCGGGACCTGGCCGCCATGGATGCAGGGGAAATGGCGCAGAAACGGACAAGGGGCTGGCATCATGACGATGCCAGCCCCTTGCTGTGTATGGCGTTCCCGACTGGAGTCGAACCAGTGGCCTGTCCCTTAGGAGGGGACCGCTCTATCCTGCTGAGCTACGGGAACCTTGTGGCGGGCATTATACAAGAAGCATTGTGCTTTTAAACCCTTGATTCCTATTCCAATACGGCCAGGTCACCGATTTGGACATTGAACGGCGAATATTTGTTCTGACTGCTGATGATGGCGCCATCCTCGAACACCTGCACCACCTCGAACAGACCGTCTGCGGGGTTGCGCATCACCCTGGACTTGCCATAGGGGTCGACGAAGTCGGCGCTGTGCTGGACCCGGAACTGGTCCCCGAGTTTGACCCCGTTGCGGCGGCCCAGGTTGATGTGGGGGCCGCGCTCGTGCTGGGCCACGATCCGGGCGGTGACGGGGGCACAGGCGAGTTCGGCGGCGATGTCCTGGGCCGCCTCCTTCAACTGGTAGCCCACCTCCTGGCCAAAGCTCGACTGCCAGAACTGGCCGCCGCTGCTGCCCACCTGCTCCCGCTTGGAGAAGGTCCAGTTGGCGCGGCCCTTGTACTCCTTGCGACCGAGCAGGCTGCCGTTGATGCCGTCGAACAGGTAGAGCTGCATGGAGAAGTTGCGCACGGGATCCTCATACCAGCTGGTGAGGGCGTTGCCCTGGGGCTCGAGGGAGAGGTCGTCGATGCTGCCGAGCACCAGATACTGGCTGTCGGTGCGCAGGCTCAGGGCCTTGATCTCCTCGAGGGCGCTGCGATCCCCCTGTTGCAGATGGAGAGGGTCGATGCGCAGGTTCTCGTCCAGCCACTGGCGAGCGACCACCTGGGGTGTCGTCGCCAGGGTTTCAAACAGCCGGCGGGAGAGATCGGCGGGCATGTCGTCCAGGGCACCGGTGCTTGCCTGGTCCGGGTAGCGCATGCGCAGGCGCACCAGCGTCAAATCCTTGGCGTAGTGCTGGGTCTGGCAGATCTGCCGCTCCGCCTGGATGTCGGCCACGAGGGTGATGTACATGCGGCCGTTGCGCACCTCTTCGCGCTTGAGGCGGTACTGGCGGATGTCGCCGCCGGAGCGGATCTGGATCTGCTCGGAGCGCAGGCTGCCGTTTTCCAGGCGCTGGATGCTGGAGACGGAGGCACCGCTGGCCAGCAGCGCCTGGCGCAGGGCATCCCGGGTCGCCTGCTCGCGGGCGTAGACCTCGTCGCCCCCCAGAATGGCGGCACTGCCCTGGGCCTCGATAAGTTCGGCCCTGGCCGACAGGCTGGCCAGCAGCAGGGTGAACAGCAGCGAAACTTTCATAACAAACACCTTGAGTGGGCGACCCCGCTGCCGCCGGTGGGGCGGGTCAGGGATCCTGGACACAGATCCGGTCTGCACCGGAGCGGGTGACCAAATAAAAGCAAGAACCATGCCTTCTTCCCTGGCCGGAGCCCGTACGGCGGGCTCCGGTGGCACAGTACACGCCTTTGCTTGGGGATCATCGAGGATCCTGCGCGCATTCCCGCCTCAAGTGTTGGCGGTTGCGACCGATAACAGGTCAGGTGCAGATACAGGAAAGGTATCCATGAAGAGAGTTATCACGGTGCTGGCGGTGGCGCTGGCATTGGTCGGTTGCGGGTCGGCCGACCCCATCAATCGGGAGCTGGGAGACCCCCGCCAGGCGGCGAAGGGGATGGAGCTCAACTGGCTGGTGGCCCGCATGACGGATCAGCTGATGGAGCGCAAGTCTCTCACGACCCTGACCGAGCCCATTGCGGTCGCCTCCTTTGTCGATCTCGACACCCTGAAGGACACCAACTGGATGGGACAGCAGATCGAGGAGAGCTTCATCTACGAGCTGAACCGGCGCGGGGAAGTGGTGGTGGACTTCAAGACCACGGGCAACATCCAGGTGACCCCGCAGGGGGACTTCGTGATGAGCCGCAACTACAAGGATCTCTCGTCCCGGCTGCCCATCTCCCGCATCCTGACCGGCACCTTCAGCCGCAATCAGCAGGGGATCCTGGTCAACGCCCGCATCATCGATCTGCGCACCAAGATGGTCGAGACCACGGCCCAGAGCCTGATCCCGAAACAATATTTGTCCGGTGCCAGCAACTCCTTTGGCCGGGCCTCCATCAATCGCGGTTACCTGATGCGGGGGGGCCAGAGCCCGTCCGGTCATCTGGTCAACCTGACCCCTTGAGGTGGCGCGTCATGAAGCGTGAAGCGGGCTGGCTGACATTGAGCCGTGAAACATCGGGTGTGGTGAACAGGAAAACGGGGAAACAGCGATGAAAATCTTGTTGGGTTGCCTGATGGCCATGTTGCTGACGGCGTGCAGTGGCAACCGGGTGGTGAACTATGACGTGGGCGAGAAGCCCGATGACTTCCCGGTGCTCAAGGCGGTGGGGTATGCGGTGATCGACATCCAGCCCGGTCCCTCCCAGTCCGAGAAGATGTTGCAGGCGATCCGCGCCTCCAAGATGGACGCCTACCGGGAGCTGGCGGAGCAGCTCAACGGCCAGCAGGTGCGCGGCCAGAGCAGCTACAAGGACCTGACCCAGACCTCCAACTCCCTGGATGTGTCGGTGGCGGGCATGGTGCGCGGTGCCCGGGTGGTGGCGACCTATCCCCGTGGCAACACCTATGCCACCGAGCTGGAGCTCGACACCCGCAACCTCTATCACCTGAACCAGCTGATGGCGGGCCAGTTCTAGGGCGGGTCCGGGGGGGCGCCGGCATGAGCCCGGCGATCATCACGGCACAGACAAAGGCGAGCGCAGGCTCGCCTTTTTGTTTGGTCGGGAAAGGGCTCGGATCTGCGGGGAATAACCGGGTTGGTGCCTTGGACGGCATAGGGCCTGGGGAGGATAAACGGGGTTGGCGTCTTGGACGGGATAGGGCCTGGAGAGGATAACCGGGGTTGGCGTCTTGGGGGGGAACTGGTCTTCGGCAGGAGAAACGGAGTTGATGGGCCGGTCGGGATCCGGCCTGTGGCGAGGAAAATCGGGGCTGAGGCCGAACAAGAGGTGCCCGGGCGCCGGAATAGCGGCCTTTTTTGTTTAGGGAAATCTAACGATGCCGCCATGTCGTTAAATAAAGCCAAACGATAGAAAGGCCCGGCAGGCGGCAAAAGGGGGCCGCAACGGGAGGAAGATGGCCTGATGGTGAGTGGAAAGACAGCCGCGCCAGATCCCGGGTCCACGAGGAAGGGGGTGGAGGGCGGTTTAACGCCGGAAGGGAAGGGCGGGACTGGGCCGCGTCTCACGGGGAGGGCGCAGAGAGCACAAAGGCGAGCCGGGGCTCGCCTTTGTGTAGCAGGGGCGGGATCTGCTCCCCATCAGCTTCCCATCAAGACGGGCGGCACGGCGGTCGGCTTGACGTCTTCGCTCGGGTAGCAGCCCAGCACCTTGATGTAGCGGGTGATCTTGGTCAGCTCCAGCAGGGCGGCCTGCATGGCCGGGGTCTGCAGGTTGGCGGAGACATCCAGGTAGAACATCTCCTCCCAGGGGTTGCCCTGCACCGGACGGGATTCCAGCTTGGTCATGTTGATCTCGTGGCTGCGCAGCACCAGCAGCGCCTCCACCAGGGAGCCCGGCTTCTGGGAGGTGGACATGATGAGGGTGGTCTTGGCCGGGATCTGGGGCGCCACGTCGATGGGCTTGCGCGCCACCACGATGAAGCGGCTGTAGTTCTCCTTCTGGTTGGCGAGCTGCTCGGCCAGCACGTCCAGGCCGTAGAGCTCGCCGCCTGCGGCGCTGCCGATGGCCGCCGCTTCCGGGCTTGCCAGCTCCTTGACCTTCATCATGGCGCTGGAGGAGGAGTCGCAGATCTCGTGGCGCGCCCCTTCCAGCTTGCTGAGGTAATGGGAGCACTGCTGGAACACCTGGGGATGGGCGTAGAAGGTCTTGATGCGTTCGATCTCGGTGGGCACGGCGGTGAGGATGCAGTGCTCGATGGGATAGGTGAGCTCACCCACGATGGAGAGGGTGGTGTGCTGCATCACGTCGTACACCTCGTTGATGGAGCCCGAGCTGGTGTTCTCGATGGGCAGCACCCCGAAGGCGGCACGGCCCGACTCCACGGTGTCCAGCACCTCGCGGAAGTTCTGGCAGTTCACCTCGATCACCTGATCCTTGTAGCGGGCCAGGTACTTGCGGGCGGCCAGGCTCGAGTAGGAGCCGCGCGGTCCCAGGTAGGCAACGCTGGTCATGGGCTCCTGCTGCTGGGGGTTGAGCAGGCTCTGCAGGTAGGCCTGCTGGGAGAGCACGGAGTCTTCGATGATGGTGTGGTAGATGCGGGTGATGTACTGGGCATCCAGTCCGAGGGCGCGCCCTTTCTGGATCAGGGCGACCAGCAAGTCCTGCTCGCGCTGGTGGTCACGGATGGGACGGGGATTGGCCTGCTTGGCGCGGGCGACCTCGATGCTGAGGGTCTTGCGTTTGGCCAGCAGGGCGAGCAGCTCCTGATCCAACTGGGTGATGTCGTGTCTGATCTCGTCGAGCGTTGCCATGGTGGTTCCCTATCCAGTGATTCTGTGGTGTGTGGTGCAAAAAAAAGCCTCCGCTGGGGAGGCTCGATTCGTCTTTGGTTTCTGTTTACGCGAATGGTTCACGTGACGACGGGCCTTCCCTCATGTGGGCCGGGTAAACGAGAAAACAAAGAAGAATGGTGTGTTCATGGGCGTGTCCTGAATGTAACGCCATAACCATTAAGGGATTTGGCGGTGCGATGCAAGTAAAATTTGCCCGGGGGCGTTGAACGGGGCAGGGTGGTGGCTCGGGTTGCCGAGGGAGAGTGAGCGTCGTTCTGGTCCCTGTTTATGGCAACCGCTGTAACCACATCCGTGGCAACAACACATAGAGGGGACGAGACGATGGCGGTGATCTTCGATCTGGGCAGAGTGGTGGTGCGCTGGGATCCGGTGGCCATAGTGAGTGGGGTGCGCGGCCCCGAGGGGGCGACAGCGATCGCGGAGCAGCTGTTCAACCACCCGGACTGGCTGGAGGTGGACAGGGGGACCCTCTCTCTGCACACCATGGCCCGTCAGGCGCAGGGGCGCACCGGCCTGTCGATGGCGGAGAATCTGGCCATCTTGCAGGCGGTGCCGTCCTCCCTTGTGCCGGATCCCGCCATGGTGGCGCTCATCGAAGAACTGCACGGTGCAGGCCACACCCTCTATGCCCTCTCCAACATGGGGCACGCCAGCATCGACTGGCTGGAGCAGCATCAGTCCTTCTGGCGCTTCTTCAGCGGCAAGGTGGTGTCGGCCCGGGTGCGGATGCTCAAACCCGAGCCCGACATCTACCGTTATCTGCTGGTGTCGTTCGACCTCAAGGCTGGGGAGTGCCTCTTTATCGACGACAGCCCGGCCAACGTGGCGGCGGCCGAGGCGCTCGGTCTGCGGGGGCTGATCTTCACCGATCCGGCCCGGTGCCGGGCGTATCTGATCGCTCAGGGGTTGTTGCCGGCCTGAGGGGAGCCAGTTTCGCTTCGCAGCGAAAAAAGTGGGGGAAGCGTTGATTTGGAGCAAATAATGTACAGTTTTACCCGCACTCTTTAAGTGTATATTCAGCTTGGGGTGGGCAAAATGGTATCCAGTTCATCATCCGGAGTTGTTGTTATGGATGCCAATGTCGTTGCGCTGAATCGGGGATACGATCAGACCTTTCAAGCCAGGGAACAGAGGCTCATCAACACCCTGGCCGGTTACAGCGAACTGCTTGTCTCCTTCTCCGGCCGACTGGAATCCTGCTACAGCATGGATCTGTGCCGGGCCAGCGGGGTGCGATTTCGCGCCATCACCCTGGACAACCCCACCCTCAGCCGCCAGTCGGTGGCCAGGGCACAGCGCTACTGCCGGCACTACGGCATCCCCCATCAGGTGCTCAAGACCGACGAGATGATCTTCAGCGCCCACCTGGGCCACCTCGCCGAGGTGACCGACCCGGTGCGCTACCTCTGCCAGCAGCTCGAACATGAAGAGGGCCCGCCGCTGCTGATGTCAGCCTCGGTGGAGGAGAAGCGGGAGTACCTGCGTCGCTTTCACAGCCTGCCCGCCAACACCCTCTGGATCTTTGCCGAGCAGGGGATGACCAACCGGGATTTTCGCTACGGTTTTCACCAGCGGCAACTGGCGCTCTGGGGAGACGTGGGGGAGGCCTGCCTGAGCCGGCGCTTTGTCGATATGACCTCCCTGGACAGGCGGCACCTGCGGATGGTCGACATGGCCGAGCAGATGCTGGTGGACATGGGACTGGGGGGCGCCCAGGTCTTCTTCCATACCCTGGGTGACAGGGTCACCACCCTTGCGAGGATCCGGGTGCCCGAACGGCTGCGGGCCCTGGTGTTCGACATGCAGCCCACCATCCAGAAGGCCCTCAGGAGTGCCCAGTTCGATCTGGTGACCCTGGATCTGGCCACGCTGGAGGATCCCCACCCCCTGGTCATCTGAGCCGGGGCGTAACGTGAGGGGGGTCATAGGCAAGGAGGGCACGACTCTTTATACTGCCCCCTTCGCATCCTTTATCGAGTGCCTGCCCATGAAACCCCTCTCCCGACTGCTGCTCGCCCTCTGTCTGTGCCCTCTGCTGGCCGAGGCGGCTCCCCTGCACCAGATCACCTTGCCGGATGGTCGCCAGGTGCAACTCAATGACGATTTCACCTGGGAATACCTGCTGGTCAAGCCGGCAGCCACGGTAGCCGG
>NZ_CAWMFQ010000263.1:14708-15972 GCF_963866995.1 Aeromonas sp. ZOR0002
GCTGACCGAGCAGGCCATGGCCCATCCCGACTTGCTTTCCCAGGCGACCCGGGACGGCATCACGGTGAAGCTGGACCAGGTGGCGGGGGACGATCCCCTCAGCCTGCAGTTCGTGGTGAGCAACACCGGCAGTCGCAACGTGGTGCGCGTCAACGGCAGCCTGACCCTGTTCAGCGCCGACGGGGTACAGCTCTCGACCGAGCCCGTGCGCTTCTGGGTCGGGGAGAACCGCCTGCCTGACTCCTACCTGCGCAAGGGGGAGGCGCGCGCCTCCCGGGCCATCGAGCTGGCACGACCCGCCGGCCTCACCGGCAAGCCGCTGGTGCGGGTGCAGATCGACGAGGTGGAGTTCCGCTAGGATGACGGCGGGGGAGCCCTCGCTCCCCCGCAGAGTGTTGCACCGGTAACCGCCAGCAATATCCGCTTACATCTGACATGGTTTGGCAACAGCTTGCTCCTCGGCGTTGCCCCCTTTGCCCGTCACAATGGCTCCATTCCAGTTAGGTCCGCCTAACTCAACCCATGGAGTCAACAAAATGCAAAAGATCGCACTGTCTGTTCTGGTTCTGGCCGGTCTCTCTTCCACCTCCGTCCTGGCGCAAGATGCCTTCAGCTATGCCAAGGGCTCTGCCACCTGGGCCCACACCAAGTCTGACTACATCGGTGGCAAGGATGGGGAGAACCGCGACTTCGGCGGCCTGAGCCTGGATCTCTCCAAGAGCTTCACCAGCAATGTCTATGGCCGGATCGGCAGCGAATACACCTCCCGCAGCAGCGGCAACGACAGCATGGCCATCTCCAGCCTGGGGATGGGTGTCTACACCCCCCTCAGCACCGGCCTGAACCTCTACGGTGAAACCGGCCTGATGGGCTACAGCCTGGAACGGGAGCTGGCCTCCGATGTGAACCATTCCGGTTGGGATACCCTGGCCCGCAAGAAGAGCGGCAGCCTCTACGGAGAAGTGGGCCTGCGCTACGACATCGGCGCCGTCGAGCTCTCCACCGGCTATCGCTACGCCAACATGACCGACGACATGCACGACTTCAAGGCGGGGGCGGCCTACAAGCTGACCCAGAACCTGGCCCTCACCGCCGACTACACCTATCGCAACTGGGATCTGCAAAAAGGCTCCATCTCCAGCCTGGGTGTGAAATACAGCTTCTGATCATCCTTCCTGCAGGGTCTTCACCTTTACCCATGACTTCGGTCATGGGTTTTTTTTAGGCTATGTCCCAATTACGTGTTGCATGGGGCGCCCCAGTG
>NZ_CAWMFQ010000264.1:0-663 GCF_963866995.1 Aeromonas sp. ZOR0002
TCCAGTAAACGATTCAGCACTTTGGTTTGCTCTGGACTCAGACTGTCATGACAGTGCCGCAACCAAAAATGAGCCTTGGCAAGAGAACGAGCAATAACCTGTAATGCCAGCTCTATGGCGTAATCCAGTGTGTCGAGGAACCAACAAAGCCAGGATGTGATATCCAGCGTGCCCTTCTGTGTTGACTCCAGTGCCCGATAGTAGTCAGCCCGCCATTCTAGAATAGCGACTGACATGGCATACAAACGGATGCCCTGGCTGTCAGCCTGTGACAGCGCGAGATCGGTCAATGCCCGCGTGAGCCGCCCATTGCCATCATCAACGGGATGCAGGGTCACGAACCAGAAATGACAGATCGCCGCACGAAGAAGGGGATCTATCGTTGGATCATGCCGAGTCTGGTTAAACCAGAAGATAAACGCGGCCAGTTGATCGTCCAGAGCTGCTCTGGGTGGAGCCTCAAAATGCACGGTTGGGCGATCAACACGCCCAGAGACAACCTGCATCGGCTCATCTCCTCGCAACTGCCCTACGTTCACTGGCTGCACCGACCATTCGTTGACAGGGAACAGCCAACGATGCCATTGGTAAAGCCGCTCAATCGTCAACGGCTGTCCATGATTGTCGATGGCATCCAGCATCATGGCCGCGAGCCCCTCTGAG
>NZ_CAWMFQ010000265.1:0-216 GCF_963866995.1 Aeromonas sp. ZOR0002
CTGTGGTCGTAGTACAAAAACGAATTTTGGAACCAATCAATATGGCTCGTTATCGGCGAATTTTGGCTATGGTTCCCGTCACGATGGTGAGCGTTATCTGGTGCATCTGTGTGAAATGTGTTTTTTCGGTATACTCGCAACAATGAGGGAGATGCATCGCGGGGATCATATGTGTGACGATGACTATGAGGCTGCAAACCCAGACACATTTGGGCG
>NZ_CAWMFQ010000266.1:0-1401 GCF_963866995.1 Aeromonas sp. ZOR0002
TCCGCCTGCGCCAGCCAGTCGAGCTCGGCCAGCCAGTCAGCCAGCACCGCCTCGGCCCGGGTCTCGGGGATCTGCTCGCCGTCGAACTCGAGGCGCAGCTGGAGCGTCTCGCCCCGGCTGCTGACCACCAAGGAGAGCGGCAGCTCCACCTTCTCCACCACGGCGCCAAAGCGTGGCACCAGCTGGTGAGGTTCGGGGGCGACAGGGGCCGCCGGCATGGGGTAGTTCTCGAACACGAACAGGCTCTGGGACAGACGCGCCCGGCCTTTGGTCAGTGCCGCCAGCGACTGGGTGCCGTGCTCATTGAGCGCCATCAGGTCGGCTTGCAACCGGGCGATATGCTCGGCCAGGGTCAGCTCGGTGCGCCACGCCAGCGCCAGTGGCAGGCTGTTGATGTAGAGCCCGACGCTCTCGGTGATCCCCTCGATGGGGTAATCCCGGCCCGGGGTCACGTTGCCCACCAGGGTGACGGCATCGCCCGAGCGGCGTGCCAGCAGACGGTGCCAGGCATATTGGGCCAACAGGCCCGCAGTCACGCCAAGGTTGCGGGCACGATGGGCGAGCAAGGTTGCTACCTCGGTCGGCAACGCCGTGGCGCACACCGCCGGTCGCTGCTGGGTATGGCGCCCGCTTGCGCTAGCGTCCAGCGTCACCCCGAACAGGCAGGCGAGATCGTTGGGCGTTGCCAAGAGCTCGCCCCGCCCCTGCCAGTAAGCCTCGGCGCTGCGGGCTTGGCTGGCGATATGGCGGCCAAATTCGAGCCAGGCGGTATCCGGCTCGGCTTGTGGCAACAGGCCGTTCATCAGCGCCTGATAGGCGCGATGCAAGGAACCCAGCAACACGGGGCCGCTCCAGCCATCCAGCACGCCGTGATGGGCGCTGAAGATCACCTTGTGGTGATCGGGGGCCAATTTGAAACAGGCAAGGCGCAGCAGGGGGGCCTGCTCGAGCGGGATCGGGCGGGCCAGATCCTGCTCCCGATAGGCCTGGACCCGAGCTTCTGCATTTCCCACCTCGGACAAGTCCTCATAGTGGAATGGCAACTCGGCATGCTTGAGGATGCGCTGCAGCGCCACCCCGTCTGCCAGTACCAGTTCGCTGCGAAGGGCCGGCCAGCGGGCGATCTGCCCCTGCCAGGCCTGACGGTAAACCGCCACGTCCAGCGGCTGGTGATAGTCAATCTCGGTCTGCAGGTGATAGGCGTGATCCCGGGGCAGCAGCGCCCTGTGATGGAACATGCTCTGCTGAAGCGAGGTCATGGGCAGCAATGTCTCCACCTCGCGCCCGCTCAGCACCCGATCGAGCACGGCTTGCGAGAGAGCGATCCCCGGGAAGTCGCTCGGGGTATGGCGCGGCGCCTTCAGGTTGCAGCAGTGCTCCACCAGCGCCGCCAGGTTGTCC
>NZ_CAWMFQ010000266.1:1411-5129 GCF_963866995.1 Aeromonas sp. ZOR0002
CGCCAGCCGCGCCATCAGAGCGTCGCTCCCTTGCTGGTTGAGGGCGCCGACCTGGCGCAGGGTGAGGCGGCCATCAAACACGCCCCCGTGCAGACTGACCAGCTCCCGCGGCAGGTTGTCAGGGGACGTAGGTGCCCCCGGCGCCAGCGGCAGGGGCTGCCAGGCTTGAGCGGCCTCGCCCTGATGGCTGACCCCCAGATAGTTGAAGACGACAAGGGCTTGCGGTAACTCCTGCCCACGGGGGTGGTGCAGTCGCAGGGCATTGAAGCCCACCCCCTTGCCCGGCACGGCCCGCAGCCGCTCCTTGGTGTCGCAGACGAGATCGCTCCAGGACGCGCTATCGGCCAGCGCCAGCGGGTAGGTGCTGGTGAACCAGCCCAGGGTACGGCTCACGTCGAGTTCAGCATCGATTGCCTCGCGGCCGTGCCCTTCCAGCATCACGCAGTGACGGCTGCCGTAGCCCTGCTCGCTCAGGGTACGGGTCAGGGCCGCCAGCAACAGGTCGGGCACCCGGGTGAAGCAGGCCTGGTTGGCGGTGTCGATAAGACGAGCCGTGGTCTCCTGACTCAGTTGCAACAGGCTGGCGGCGGCGCGGCCATCGGCGGCGCGGGCCGCTTCCAGCAGGTGACCCTGGCTGCCTTCCCCCTGAGCCAGCCAGAAGCCAAGCTGATCCTCTTCCCGTTTGGCGTAGGCCGCGAGCCCCTCGCCCCACTGGCGATAGCTGCTGCCCTTGGCAGGCAGCGGCTCGCCCCTGCTCACCCGTGCCAGATCCTCGGCCAGAATGCGCCAGGAGACCGCATCGATCACCAGGTGATGGAAGGCGAGGAAGAGCCCCTCCACCGTCTCGCCCTCCCGCTCACCTTCCAGGCAGAGATTGCGCAGGCGGGCCCAGGCCAGGGTGTGGCCGCTGGCAGGATCCAGATCTCCCTGCAGCTCGGTCAGGCGGGCTTGCAGCTCAGCCTCATCGAGATTGGCGGCATCCAGGGTCGGCAGCGGCGGCAATGGCAGTTCGGCCAGGTAGCGCTGGCCGGTCGGGGTCACCGCCAAGCGCAGGGCATCGTGGTGCTGGCGCAGGGCATTCAGCCAGCCGCGCAGGTCCTCATCGTCCACCCCGGCCGGCAGGCGCAGGATCACCCCCTGGTTCCAGTGACCGGGCTTGGCAAAGCCCTGCTCGAAGAACCAGTGCTGAATGGGGTGGAGCGGGAACTCGCCGGTCAGGCTGCCCTGCTCGCTTCTGTGGCTGACGGCCTGCTGCTGGCCGAGCTGGCGGCAGAGGCGGCGCACCGTCTTGGCTTCGAACACGTCCTTCACGCTGCAGTGCAGTCCCGCATCCCGCAACCGGGTGGTGAGCTGGATGCTGAGGATGGAGTCACCGCCTAAGCGGAAGAAGTCATCCTCTACCCCGAGGGGCTGCTTGAGCACCCCTTGCCAGATGGCAAGCACAGTCTGCTCCAGTTCGTTTTGTGGCTCGCCCTTGCTCTGCTGCCAGACGATGGCGGGCAGGCGGCGCAAGTCCAGCTTGCCGTTGGGGGTGAGCGGCATCTCGGGCAGCCAGCAGAGGCGCGCCGGCACCATGTATTCGGGCAGGCACTCGCCGGCCCGCTGCAGCAGGGCATCGCCGTCGGGCTCGTTCGCCCCGGCCTGCAAACAGGCGTAAGCGAGCAGGCGCCCCTCCTGCACCACCACCTTGATCTGGCGAATGGCCGGGCACAATTCGGCAAGCCGGGTCTCTATCTCCCCCGGCTCGATGCGATAGCCGCGCAGCTTGATCTGCTCGTCTATCCGGCCCAGATACTGGATGTTGCCATCGCGGCGCAGCAAGGCCCGATCGCCGGTGCGATAGAGGCGATGGGTACGTTCCCCATTCGTTGCATCAAAGGCCAGCTCGATAAAGGCCTCCTGAGTGCGCTCTGGCAGATTGAGGTAGCCGCGGGCCAGCCCCAGCCCTGCCAGGCAGAGCTCGCCGGGGACCCCCACCGGGCAGAGGTTGCCCGCCTCGTCCAGGATCAGCGCCTTCAGGTTGTTGACGGGTCGACCGATTGTGATGGGCGCCCCCGGAGTGAGCCGCGCGCAGAGCGCGGTGACGGTGCACTCGGTCGGGCCGTACATGTTGAACAGCGCCACCCGCTCCCCCCAGCGCTCCACAAGGCTGCTCGGGCACGCCTCGCCGCCAAAACCGATGGCCTTGAGGGAGCCGAGCTCCGCCGGTGGCAGCAGGTTGGCGAGCAGGGCGGTCGGCAAAATCATATGGCTGGCACCCCGAGCGATCGCGGCACTGATCACCCCCTCGCCCGGCTCGCCGAAGTGCAGGGCCGCGCCGCAGTAGAGCGGCAGCAAGCTGGTCATGTTGCCGGCATCGAACGAGAGGGACATGCAGTTGAACATGGCCCCATCCTTCCCAAGGGCGATGCGCTCACCATGATCCGCCATCAGGTTGACCAGGCTGCCCTGCTCCACCATGACCCCCTTGGGCAGGCCAGTGCTGCCGGAGGTGTAGATGATCTGGGCCAGCATGGCGGCGTCCCGAGGTAGTACGGGTGTGCTGGTTGGCATCTTGTCCAGCGCCAGCCCGTGCAGATCGTGATATTCGGCAGTCGTGCCCGCCAGCGCCTCGCCAAGCCGCGGGTCCGGCTCTCCCCCGAGCACCAGTGCAATACTGGCGTCGCTCAGGATATGGGCCAGTCGCTCGGCGGGATAGGCAGGATCCAGCGGTACATAGGCCGCCCCCGCCTTCCAGCAGGCGAGCAGGGCAACCACGAAGGCGACATCGCGTCTGGCCTGGATGCCGATGGCGGCGCCCGGGGTGACGCCCTGAGCCAGCAGCCAGTAGGCCAACCGGTTGGCACGCACCTCCAGCTCGCCATAGGTCAAGGATTGCGCGCCGTCGCTGACCGCCAGCGCGTCCGGCAACTGAATAGCGCGCCGCTCGATATGGCAGAGCAGGGTGTCGCGGCTCGGGTAGTCCCGCGGCAGGTCGGCAAGCTCGGCGGCCATCGCGGCCTGGTCGGTGCCCGCCTCCAGCGGCAGTTGCCAGATGTCGGTCTCGGGGGCCGCCACCACGGCGCGCATCAGGTGCAGCAGGCGATCGGCATAAGCCTGGATGGTCTCCCGCTCGAACAGGGCGGTGGCAAACAGCCAGTCCACCCGGACGGAGTCCATCAGCTCGGTCACCTTGACCGAGATGTCGGTCTTGGCCGGCAGCACAGGCGAGGTCTCCTCCACCAGCTGGCAACCGGGGATGAGATCGTTGAAATCCACCTTGGCCTGATAGACCAGCATGATCTGGAAGATAGGGTTGATGGCGGTGGTGCGATCGGCGCCGATGGCCTCGGCCAGCGCCTCGAAACGGTAGAGCTGGTGATCGAAGGCCGCCAGATCCTCTTCCCGGCACTGCTGCAGATAGTCGACAAAGCTGGGCTTGCCGCTGAGTTGAGTGCGCAGCACCAGGGTGTTGACGAAAAAACCCACCAGCGACTCGATCTCGTGGCGCTCGCGATAGGCGAGCGGGGTGCCGATCACCACCTCCTTCTCGCCGCTCTGGCGCACCATCAGCAAGGCAAACAGGGCGTGCAGACCGATGAAGTTGGAGGTGCTGTGCCGTTGGCACAGGCACTTGAAGCTCTCCCACAGGTCGCTCTCGATGGTGGAGAAGACCAGCTCGCCGCCGCTGTCCTGATGGGCCGGGCGCGGCTTGTCGAGCGGCAGACCGTGCACCTCG
>NZ_CAWMFQ010000266.1:5155-8257 GCF_963866995.1 Aeromonas sp. ZOR0002
GAACGGCTTGAACTCGGCGTGATAATCGAGAAAACGCGGTGAGTTGAACCAGCGGGCATAGTCGATGTAGGTGAGCGGCAGCTCGCTTACCTGCAGAGGCTCGCGGTTCTGATGGGCAAGAAAGGCACGCTTGAGATCCGCGAACATGTTCTTGACCGACCAGCCGTCGGAAATGATGTGGTGCTGGGTGATCAGCAGTACGTGCTCGCGGCTGCCCAGCCGAATAAGATGCACTCGGCTGAGATCCCCCTGGGTCAGGGAGAAGGGACGTCCAATCTCCTCGCGCACCCGGCGAGCCACATAGGCCTCGCGCTCGGCAATGGCCTCTGCGCTCACGTCCTCAATGTGCAGCTTGAAGGGAACATGGGGCAGGATCTCCTGGGCCCCCCTGCCCGCCTCGTCCTTGATGAAGCGGGTGCGCATGCTGGGGTGGCGGGCAAACAGGTGGTCGAAGGCAAACTCCAGCGCCGCCGTGTCCAGCTCTCCCTTCACGCGAAAATAGACCGGCATGTTGTAGAGGTGGGAGGCCTCCTCGTACTGCTCGATAAACCAGAGCCCGCTCTGGGACGAGGAGAGCGGCCCCTGCCGGGCGCCCTCGGAGGCGATAGGAACCTCGAAGGCGGCGCGGGCCGCCAGGCAGCGCACCAGCTCATCCTTGTGGGCCTTGATGGTGGCGCCGATGGCCGGCGTCACCGCCTCCTTGCTCGACTGGGAGATAAGCTGGCCCTTGTCGTTCAGCGCCAGCTTGACCCCCTGCCGCTCCAGCTGTTTCAACAGCAAAATCATATTATTCATCTGTTTCTCAAGCCTCAGGCACTCAGGGTGGCGCCGCCATCGACGACCAGATCCTGCAGCGTGATGTGGCTGGCCAGATCCGAGGCCAGGAAGAGGACGGTATGGGCGATCTCCGCCGGGGTGGCTACCTTGCGCAGGGGGATGCCGAGCTTGAACTGCTCCGGCAGCCCGGCGATGGTGCGGGCCATGGCCTCCTCGCTTGGCAGCATGCCCCGCAGCATGGGGGTATCGGTCGAGCCCGGCGACACCAGGTTGGCGCGCACGCCGAAGGAGGCCAGCTCCAGCCCCACCGTCTGGGTCAGGCTGGTGACCGCCGCCTTGGAGGCGCAGTAGGCCGCCATCTGCATGCGCGGCACATGGGCGGCGTTGGAGCCGATGGTGACGATGGCACCGCGCCGCTGCCCCTTGAAGTGGGGCACCAGGGCCCGCAGCAGATAGAAGACGCCGCTGGCGTTGACCGTCATGCAGTCGTGCCAGTCGTCATCGCTTAAGGTTTCGGTAGAACCGAGGCGCAAGACCCCGGCCCCGTTCACCAGTACATCGAGCCCGCCGTCCGCCAGCAGCGCTGCGCAGCAGACGTTTACCGCCTTCGAGTCGCCAATATCGAGCAGTTGGGTGGCATAGGGGTAGTCCGCTTCGGGAAACGCCAGATCCAGCCCCACCACGGATGCGCCGGCCGCCACGAACTGCGTTGCCACCTCGCGACCGATGCCGCGCCCGGCCCCGGTCACCCAGACCCGCTTGCCAGTGAAATCAAAGGCCATTGCTTGTTGCTCCTTATCCATCACCACACCATCTCCACGCTCTCTTCGTCCTCGGCAAGCAGACCGTCGAGGAAACGGCAGAAGTCATCGAGGCGCGGGTGATCGAACACGTCGGAGACCTTGACCTGCACCCCGAACTCGGCGCCGAGCCGGTTGACTATCTGTATGGTCTGCAGGGACTGGCCCCCCAGCTCGAAGAAGTTGTCGGCGGGCGCCATGGTGGCCAGACCCAGGATCTGCTGCCAGATGGCGCCGACCCGGTTCTCGGTCTCGCTGCCCAGGGTCAGGGCTTCGCCGCCCGCCTGGTAGGCGGCCAACAACCCCTTGCGATCCAGCTTGTTGGAGCCGGTGCGGGGCAGCTGGTCATAGTGGCGATAGTCGGTGGGGATCATGGCGGCAGGCAGCACCCTGGCCAGCTGCGCCTTGATGACCCGGCTGTCGCGCTCAGGCCCCGCCACGAAGGCCACCAGCCGGCGCACGCTGCCGATGCTCACACCCTGCACGCAGGCCTCGTCCACCCCCGGCAGGGCCAGCAGCTGGGCCTCCACCTCGCCGGGCTGGATGCGATAGCCGCTTATCTTGAATTCGTTGTCGCGCCGGCCAAGGTAGACCAGCCGGCCGGACACCAAGCGCACTCGATCGCCGGTGCGATAGACGGGCATCTGCTCCGCGCCAACCCGCAGGGTATCGAAGCTGCCTTGCACGCCCCCCACATAGCCGTTGGCCAGCTGTGGCCCGAGCAGCACCAGCTCACCCTCGATGGCGGGTTGCTCCCCCGCCCCCAGAATGAGCGCCTGCATGCCGGGCAGCGGCAGGCCTATGGGCAGCTGGGCCTGGTTCGGATCTTCCTGCTGCAGCTCCTGGGTGGTCACCACCACTGTGGTTTCGGTGGGGCCGTAGGTGTTGAAGAGACGCACATCGGAGCGGCCCTGGCGCTGCCACTGGGCTAGCTGCTCGGGGTAGACCGCCTCGCCACCTATGATAACGGTGGCCAATCCCGAGGGAATGTGGGCCTGACCCGCCGTCAGCGCCACCACCCACTCGTTCCAGAACGCGGTGGGCAGATCGAGGTGAGTGATCCCCATCTGCTCCACCCCGGCCGCAAAGGCAGGCATGGATTCGAGCAGGGCGTCGGTGCGCAGCACCAGGGTGGCACCTGCGCTCAAGGTAGCGAACACCTCCTCGATGCTGGCGTCGAAGTTGAAGGGGGCGAATTGCAGCATCCGCGCCTCTTCATCCAGGTGATAACGGCAGCGGGCCGCGGCGGCGAAGTGATCCAGCGCCCCGTGGCTGACCGCCACCCCCTTGGGCAGGCCGGTCGAGCCCGAGGTGAACATCAGGTAGGCGACGGCGCGGCCGGCGGCAGGCTGATTGAGCCGATCGTCGCTCACCAGGTCCCCCGCCAGCAGGGTGCGGCCCTCAAACAGGCTGGCCAGCTTGTGACGATACTCGGCCTGGGTGATCAGGGTCTTGACCTCCCCCAGCCGCAGTATATTGCCCTGGCGCTCCAGCGGCTGCTCGGGATCGAGGGGCACATAGACGG
>NZ_CAWMFQ010000266.1:8273-46756 GCF_963866995.1 Aeromonas sp. ZOR0002
GGATCGAGGGGCACATAGACGGCGCCCGCCAGCAGCACCGCCAGCTGGGCGAAGATGGCCTGGGGGCTGCGGGCCAGCATGACCCCCACCTTGTCGCCGGGGGCGACGCCTGCGGCCTGCAGGGCGGCCGCCATCTGTTCGGAACGGGCCAGCAGCGCCTCGTAGCTGACGCTCGCCTCCCCTTGTATCAGGGCAATCTTGTTCGGGGTCTGGGCGGCGAAGTGGCAGAGCGCCTCCAGCACGGGGCGCACCTGGAGAGCTTCGTGGGCTGGGCCAGAGATCAGGGCGGATTGGCGCTGCTCGGCCAGCCAGTCGGCCTTGAGGGTCCCCAGGGTCTGGGCGGGCTCGGCCAGCCAGCGTCCCAGCAGGGCAAAGAGGGTATCGGCGATGGCTGCCAGATCGGCCTGCTGGTAGCAGTCGGGGTTGGCGTCCAGATCCAGTCTGGGCTGACCATCGACGCCGACCTGCACCTCGATGGTGAGATCCTCCACCGGGCCGGCGCTGATGTTGAGAATATGGGCAGATAGCGGCCCGAAGCGGCGAGCGTGATCGAACGGCATGATGTTGACCAGGGGGCCGAACAGGCGTTTGTCTCCCCCCACCAGGCCAAGGTCGCGGCGCAGCAGCTCGTAGCGGTAGTGCTGGTGCTTGCGCACCCCGCGCTTGGCCTTGGCCACGGCGCCGGCGGCCCCCGCCAGACTCAGCTCTTCACCAAGCGCCAGCGCCAACGGGGTGATGTTCATCTGCATGCAGGGCACGGTCAGCGACGCCGAGCCGATGCGGTTCATCATCATCAGGCCGAGCAGGGTCTTATCCTGGCCGCTCGACAGCGACAGCTGGGCCGAGAGGCCGGCCAGCAGCAGATCGGGCCAGCCCAGCTTGTGCTCGTCGGCAAAGCTGGTCAGGGATTGCCAGAGAGCCGCCGGCAGCGGGCGGCTCTCGCGAATAAACTCGGCGGCGATGGGGGCGCGGGCCTCGCCAAAGGATTTCACCTCGGGCCAGCCTTGCAGCTGCTCCTGCCAGAAGGCGCGGGCGGCGTCGTTCTTGCCGCTCTGCTCGCGGCTCGCCTCTTCTGCCAGCACCTCCGCCAGAGAGCCGAAGGGAGATGGGGAGTTCATCTCACCGGCCAGCCCCTCTGCATACAGTTCGGCGATGCGCTGGAACAGCAAGGTGGTGCCAAAGCCGTCGAGGGCGATGTGGTGCACGCAGCTGTAGAGATAATCGCGGCCGGGGCCGCGCAGCAAGGCGAAACGGCAGGGCGCCTCTTGGGTCAGCTCGAACGGGCGGCGCAGATCGGCCCAGGCCCAGGCGCGGGCCAGCGTCTCGTCATCGTGCTCGAGGGAGACCTCTTCATAGGCCAAGGGCAGCTCATGCGAGACGAAGCAGACCGCCTCCTTATCGTCTTCGAAGTGGCCCTTGAGCGCCTCGCACTCCCCCACCGCCTTGGCAAGGGCCGCGACCAGCACGGCCGCCTCGACCTTGCCGTCGAAGGCAATGCACTCGGCGGTGTTGAACATCGCTTTGTCGTCGTTCAGCAGATGTCCGGACCAGAGCCCCTGCTGGGGGATGGTCAAGGGGAAGCGGTTCATGGGGTCACCTCCAGCGCCTGGGCTGCCAGCCTGGCCTCGATGAGGCGCCACCAGCCGTTGAGGGTCGGCAGCTTGGCGAGATCCACGAAGCCGAGCTCCACCCCGGCGGCGCGCCACTCGGTGAGCAGGGCCATGATCCGCACCGAATCCAGACCGTAGTCGATGAGGTTCTCGTCGGGATCAAACTCATCTTCGTCCTCGTCGATGTGACTCAGCAGCCGTGCCTTGAGCCCCTCATACGTCAGCAACGGATTGGTCAGGAGCGGATTGGTCTGGGCGGCAGAAGCCGGGGCGAGGGCCAGCACCTCCTCGCAGCGGATCACCTTGCCGCAGCGGGTTGCCACATAGTCGAGCGCCATCTGATGGTCGGCCAGGGAGAAGTCCGCCACCCCGTCCGCCAGGAAGAAGGGCTGGATGTCGCGCATGAAGGCGTCACAGGCGGTCATCATGCAGCCGATATGGCCGTAGATACCGCCGATGATCAGCTGATCCCGTCCCAGCGCTTTGAGCATCTGCTCCAGCTCGGAGCGCTGGAAGGCGCTGTAACGCCACTTGACCAGCACGGTGTCGTCACGCTCCGGGCGCAGCGCTGCCACCACCTGCTGCAGCTCGGGGCTCTTGTTGAGACCCGGGCCCCACATGTCGTTGAGCAAAGCGCGATCTTCAGGGGATTGATCCTTGGGCTGGGCGGTGTAGAAGACCGGGATGCCGAGGGCCTTGCACTGCTTGCGCACGGCGGCCAGCTGCTCGGTGAGCGCCGCGATCAGCGGGCTGTTTTCGCCATAGAAGGCGGTGAAGTACTCCTGCATGTCGTGGATCAGCAGGGCGGCACGTTTGGGATCCAGAGACCAGTCGACCTTGTTGGCCTTCCACTGGCTGGGCATGGCGTAATTGTTCAGGGTTGGGATAGCCATAACGTCATGATTCCTTACTAGTTTTTATGCTGTAGAGGCTGGTTGGCGGCGATGGCGTGCGCAATGCGCGCCCGCAGCCCCTGCTTGTCAATCTTGCCCACCGCCGTCATGGGCAGGGCGTCCAGGGTTTCGAAACGGTCGGGCAGCTTGAAGTCCGCCACCCCGCGCTCGCGCAGAAACTTGCGCAAGGCCAGCGGCTTCAAGGCGGGATCCGTGCTGACGATGAAGGCGCAGCTCTTCTCCCCCATGGCGCTGTCGGGCATGGAGACCAGGGCCGCATGGGTAATGGCCGGATGGTGCAGCAGCTGGTTTTCCACCTCTTCCGCCGCGATCTTCTCGCCGCCCCGGTTGATCTGATCCTTCTGCCGCCCCACCACGGTGAGGTAACCATCGGCATCCTGTACCACCAGATCGCCGGAGCAGTAGAAACCCTCGACATCGAACACCCGGGCGTTGTGAGCCGGGCTCTGGTAGTAGCCGCGGAAGGTATAGGGGCCGCGGGTGTGCAGGGCGCCAGGCTCGCCGGGGGCAACCGGATTGCCCGCCTCATCGAGGATGCGCACCTCGTCGTCCGGGCTCATGGGGCGGCCCTGGGTATGGATCACCTTCTCGTCGGGGTCGTCCAGCCGGGTGTAGTTGACCAGCCCTTCCGCCATGCCGAACACCTGCTGCAGCCGGCAGCCGAGCAGCGGCCCAATCTTGCTGGCCACCGCCTCCCCCAGCTTGGCGCCGCCCACTTGCATCAAGTCGAGGCTCTCGAGCTGAGTGCGCGCAGTGGGGTCCGCTTCCGCTGCCTGCAGCCAGAGGGAGACCGCCGGCGGCACCAGCGAGGTGAGATTGACCCGGTGGCGGGCGATCAGCGGGAAACAGCTGATGGGGCTGGGATCGGATGCAAGCACCACAGTGCCGCCCGCCTCGAATACCCCCAGGGCGCCCGGGGAGCTCAGGGGGAAGTTGTGGGGCGCCGGCAGGGCGCACAGATAGCGGGTATGGGGGCCGAGGCCGCAAATTTCGTTGCTGCGGCGCACGCTGTACAGGTAATCGTCGTGGGTGCGCGGGATGAGCTTGGGGGTGCCGGTGCTGCCGCCGGAGAGCTGGAAGAAGGCCACCTCGTCCCCCGGGGTCGGGCCATATTTCACTGGCTCACTCTCATCCCCCTTCGTCAACCAGCGGGTCAGCCCCAGCTCCCCCCCATCGCCATCCAGCAGCACCAGCTCGGCGCTGATGGTTGTCAGCAGCTCGCTCTCGCGACCCTTGCTCGCAAACAGCGGATGAGCCAGCGAGCCGATAAAGAGGCGCGGTGTGATCTGCTCGGCATAAGAGAGGAGCTCCAGCCGGTTGTGGCTAAAGAGCGCATTGACCGGCGCGATGCCGGCCTTGAGCAGGGCGAAGAACACCAGATAGAACTCGGCCACGTTGGGGAGCTGCACCAGCGCGGTGTCCCCCACCCCCAGGCCGTGGCGGGCCAGACTCGCGGCCAGCCGGCTCGAGGCGGCGTCCAGCTCGCCATAGCTCAAGCGCCGCTCACCGCAGAGGATCGCCTCGGCGTCGGGGGCCAGCTCGCACTGGCGCGCCAGCATGGTGGTCAGCGGCTCGCCGCGCCAATAGCCCTTGGTGCGGTACTGCTGGGCCAATTCGTCGGGCCAGCGGGTATAGGGCAGGAAGTGGTTGAATTGGCTCATTGCGCCACCTCCGGACTCAGGCCCAGTGCCTTGAGCATGGTGCCAAGCTTGGTGCCGGTCTCGGCCCATTCCATGGCGGGATCCGAGCCCGCGACGATACCGGCGCCGGCAAACAGCTCGACCTGATGGCCATCGAGCACGCCGCAGCGGATCACCACGGCCCACTCGCCGTTGCCCTGGTTGTCGCACCAACCGACGATGCCGCTGAACAGGGCGCGCCGGAAGGGCTCCTGCTCGCGGATGAACTGGCGGGCGAGTTCGGTGGGATAGCCGCACAGGGCCGGGGTGGGATGCAGCTGGCAGGCCAAGGAGAGCACCGATGCCTCGCCGCCATTGAGCCGGCCAGCGATGGGTGTGCCCAGATGCCAGAGGGTATCCGTGCTCATCAGCGAGGGATGAGCGGGGATCGCCAGCTCGCGGCAGTGGGGGGTCAGCACCCGGCGGATCTCGTCGATCACCAACTTGTGTTCATGCTGATCCTTGCGAGAAGCCAGCAGATCCCTGGCCACCATTTCGTCTTGCGCCGGCTCGCTCACCCGTCTGGCGGAGCCCGCCAACGGATGGGTGAACACCTCTCCCCCGCTGACCCGCAGCAGCAGCTCCGGGCTGGCGCCCAGCAGGCGGCGACCCTGGCCGAGCGGCAGGGAGAAGTGGAAGGCGTGGGGATTCTGGGCCATCAAACGGGCCATCACCTGCGTAGGGTCGGCGGGCCGGTGCAGGGTAAGGGTGAGTTTGCGCGACAGCACCACCTTGGCGAGCCGACCTTGTGCAAACGCATCCAGCGCCGCACTGACCGAGGCCTGGAATTCGCTGGCCGGCGGGGTGCTCTGCACCGAGATGACCCGGTTGGCCTCGACGGTCTGCTCCACTTCTGTCGCCGGTGTCGGCTCTGTCGGGGCCAGTTTCTCGCCCCGCTCATAACGGCCGGGCACATAGAGGCAGGAAGCCTCTGCCGGGTCGAACGCAAAAGCACCGATGAGCAGGGGGTTGCTCTGGCCGGCAGCCCTGGCGGCATCGAGGGCCAGGGTTATCTGCTGTGCCAGCAGGGGCCACTCGCAGGCGGGGGTGGTGATGGGTTGCCCCAGGTCAGTGGCACTGATCGTGCCCTGACACGAGGTAAACAAGAAATCAGGCGACATCTTCGCCTCGGCAGGTGCGCCATTGTCCATTACTCGAGTCTTCACGTCATACCCTCAAAGAAGATTCAAAATGATAATGATTATCAGTTTGACTTTGTGCGGCGGTAAAATACTCGCTTTGAAATCGCGGGGTCAATGGGATTTTGCATCGTTAAAACAGGAGCTTGTCTGTGGGTATGTCGGGGATGACGCCAGGGCGGGCCTGCTGGCGGTGAAGGGAAATAGCTACTCGAATGAAAACGGATTGCCATCCCCATATGGGGGATGCGACAGAAACCGGTCATAGAGGCCCCACTGGCGGCCAACCCGCTTTGCCTCTAAGATGGCGCCACCTCTTGTGACAGCCCCGAAAATGGAACCCTCCCATGTTGAAACACCTGCTTCTGCTTCCCTTCGCCCTGCTGCTGGCGGCCTGCTCGCTGACCCAGTACAGCGTCAGCGAAGGGGAGATCAACCAGTACCTCAAGGAGCGAGTCGCCTTCGAGAAACAGCTGGGGATCCCCGGCATCATGTCGAGCAAGATCCGACTCGATGACATGCAAAGCCGCATCGGCCGCAGCCAGGCCGACAAGGTCGAGCTGGATGCCGCCGGCGAGCTGCAGGTGGCGAGCCCCCTTGGCAGCCAGCAGATGAAGATCCGCCTCTCCCTGCGGGCACGCCCGGACTATGTGGCGGAGCAAGGCGCCATCTATCTGCGCGATCTCGAATTGCTCTCCGTCAAGACCGAGCCGGCGGACGTGGGCACCGCCCTCTCCCCGCTCTTGCCCACCTTCAACCAGTCCCTCTCCCTGTTCCTCTCCCAGACCCCCGTCTACCGGCTCGATGGCAGCCGCCAGAACGAGGCGCGGATCAAGGAGAAGGTCGAGGCCCTCAAGGTGGAGCCGGGCCGACTGGTCATCCCCTTCAAACTGATGTGACACCTGCCGCCGCGCCTCTCCTCTTCACCCCACCGGGGCGCGGTTTTTTTCTTCTCAAGCCCCGCCCTTTGCCCCATAATGCACACCATTCTCATTTAGATTCATGAGAAGCGTCATAATAAAATCAACAATATGGTGAGAAGGACATGAGAAAAACCGTACTGGTGCAGGCGATCGCCTGCGCACTCCTCAGCAGCGCTGCACAGGCTGCCGTCAAGGTGGAGGACAAGACGTTCAACACCGCCGCCAACATGCTGGCCTACACCGAATTCGAGCTCTCCGGCGAGCCGCTGGCCGAGGCCCTCGGTCTGGATCTGGATGTGCTGGACGCCAACCGCGCCGACGAGCCGACCCCGTTCGACTTCGCCGCCGGCATCGAATCCTATGAATACTCCGAAGAGGCAATGTACGCCCTCAACTACCAGTCCGGCATGGGCCCCCATCTGGTAAACGGGCCGCAAAACCAGGCCCGTGGCGGCACCCTGGCCGACCTGGGCAAACGGGTACTGGCCATGGCAGAGGCCGTCGGCTTCCCCGCCGATGAAATTCCCCAGGGCATGTATCCCCTCTCCCTGCCCTACGCCTCCGCCAACCCGGAGTTCGCCCAGGCCGTGAACGCCACCCCGGTCAACGGTGACCAGATCACCATCAAGACCGCCAAGGGCAACGAGAAGAGCGTCAAGACCCAGGTCCCCGCCTACTTCCGCGACTACGCCACCCTGCGCTGGAGCGGCAGTGACAACCTGCTGGTCCCGGCCGCCGTGGGCGGCATCCTGCTCAAGGAAGTGATGTGGTCCCAGGATTTCCTGGGGGGCATGCACGTGGCCGAGACCGATGAAGAGGTGGAAGCCGCGTCCGCCACCATGGATCAGGACGGCAAGCACAAGCTGGGGGTTTCTGCCGCCGACGGCTTCAACGGCATGATGCTGACCGAGCAGTCCATCGACAAGCTCGCCATCCTGCAGGGTCAGCTCGGCTTTGACGGCAAGACCCTGGGCGCCAAAATCACCCCGCAGTACGATCCGGCCAAGGGGGTTGTCTACTTCCCTCATCAGGTGAAGGTGACCGAGACCAGCAAGAACGACGCCGGTGCCATCGGCAAGCTGGAGGTCGTGGACGGCTCCGCCCAGTTGCGCGACGCCTGGATGCTGCTGTGGCCCCTCTCCGAGTTCTACGCCTTCAGCGATCAGCGCACGGCCAACACCAATCAGAACCCGGCCTTCCACGCCGTGTTTGACGGTACCCCGTTCGCCGCCGCTCCGGCTGCCAACCAGACCAACGATCTGGGCAAGGCGGTGGCGGGCAGCGATGCCTTCTCCCTGGCCCTGAACCTCTCCAACCTCACCTTCAAGAACCTGCTGGCCCTGCACTTCGAGCCCAAGGCCGGCACCCTGGTCGACAGCTGGCAAGCTGGCAAACAGGCCGGGCACGTCACTACCTTCGACGCCGCCTACGCCCTGGTCGCCCTGCAGATCTTCCAGCGCGCCCAGGATGCGCTGCCGGTGGGTTACGCCGCCGGTGACAATGGCGAGCTGAACCTCAAGACCCCACAGGGTGAGCAGGCGATCGCACTGGTCCGCAAGCAGGCCGATTTCATCCTCGCCAACCTCAAGGGCAAGAACGGCCTGGTCCATGACGGTCTGACACTGGGCGGCAAGCTTGACGCCGGTCAGTCCATCGACGCGCAGTTCGCCGCCATCCGCGGCCTGACCGCCGCCTTCCTGGCCACCTCGGATGCCAAGTACCGCACCGCGGCGCGCGAGCTCTTCATCGCCGCCGACAAGGCCTACTTCAATGCCAAGGCCGGTACCTGGCTCGCCGGCAAGCAGGGTGAATACACCCCCTGGACCCAGGCCGCCATCTCCGGCGCCCTGCGCTCCGCCATGCTGAACCTGCGCAACGAAGGGGCCGAGAAGGCACCCGAGCTGGAGCTGGCACAGCTGACCCAGCGCTACGTGAGCTGGTTCCGCGGCACCGTCAACGGCGGCATGCAGATGGCCGAATGGGTCGGCGACTCCGGCGAGAACGTCATCGAGGGTGCCGGCAGCGACACCGACGAAGATGGCGTCCCGCAAGTGACCGCCGCCGGTGGCAAGCATGGCACCGCCATGGTGATGGCCGGCAAGGCCCTGGTCAGCGAGAAATAAATCGACCACCAATAGAAAGGGAGCCCAGGGCTCCCTTTTTTTGTCTGTGTCGACGAGGTTAGCCGAGCTTGGCCAGCATCGGCTTGGTCACCAGCACGATGCCCTGCTCGGAGCGGTAGAAGCGGCGTGCATCCTCGTCCGCGTTCTCCCCCACCACCAGGCCGTCTGGCAGCTTGCACCCCTTGTCCACCACCACCCGGCGCAAGCGGCAACCAGCCCCGATCTCGACCCCGGGGAAGATCACCGCCTGATCCAGGGTACAGAAGGAGTGCACCCGCACGTTGGTGAACAACACCGAGTTGAGCACGAAGGAGCCGCTCACGATGGAGCCCCCCGCAAACATGGAGTTGATGGTCATGCCGTGCTGGCCGTTTCTGTCCTGCACGAACTTGGCCGGGGGCGACATGTTCTGGCTGGTCCAGATGGGCCAGTTCTCGTCATAGATGTCGAGCTCGGGCACCACGGAGGCAAGGTCCATGTTCGCCTCCCAGAACGAATCCAGGGTCCCCACGTCGCGCCAGTAGGGTTTTTGCCCCTCCTTGGCCCCGACACAGGACATGTTGAACGGATGGGCAAAGGCCTTGCCCTCCCCCACGATGCGCGGGATCACGTCCATGCCGAAGTCGTGCTTGGACTCCTGGTTGTGGATGTCCTCTTCCAGCAACTGGTAGAGGTACTCCGCCTCGAAGATGTAGATGCCCATGGAGGCCAGCGAGCGATCCTCGCAGCCCGGCATGGCAGGCGGATTGGCCGGTTTCTCCACGAAGGCGCGGATCTTGCGTTGCTCGTCGATGTCCATGACGCCGAAGGCCGATGCCTCGCAGCGCGGTACCTCGATACAGGCCACCGTCACCTTGGCGCCGAGGCGCACGTGATCGAGCAGCATGGCGGCGTAGTCCATCTTGTAGATGTGATCCCCTGCCAGCACCACGATGTACTTGGGACCGTAGTCACGGATGATGTCGACGTTCTGGTAGATGGCGTCTGCGGTGCCGCGATACCAGTGCACCTCGTCCACCCGCTGCTGGGCGGGCAGCAAGTCGATGAACTCGTTCATCTGGTAGCGCAGGAAAGACCAGCCCGATTGCAGGTGGCGCAACAGACTGTGGGACTTGTACTGGGTCACCACACCCACCCGGCGGATGCCGGAGTTGATGCAGTTGGAGAGCACGAAGTCGATGATACGGAATTTGCCGCCAAAGTGGACGGCGGGCTTGGCGCGGTTATCGGTCAACTGCTTCAGGCGGCTGCCCCGTCCCCCTGCGAGCACCAAGGCCATACTCTGATTCAATAGTTGCCGTGCTTTGGCGGTGTCTACGGGTTCTAGCAACATATCTACCTCTGCTCTGTTGGGGCTGTTTTCAACCCATCTTCGCTTTTTTTACAGACCATGAAAGTGTTTTCACTCACATTTAGTTGCATTCCGCCGGCGCTTTATCGTGGAGTTGCGTGAGTACTCATGTTTTGCGCCAGCGACTTGGTTAGAATTTCTACATCATGAACATCATCAAGGATGAAACGATGTTGAATAAACATGAGGGAAACCTGCTGCTGGTCAGCGCACTGGTCTGCATTCCCATGCTGCTGTTGCAGGGAGTGCTGCTCGCCCCCCCCGCCTCACCGCTCACCCTGCTGCTGGTCCTGATGACCACCCTGACGGGATTCGCCCTGCAGCTCTTTCTCACCCACAGCGTGCGCCGTGGAGAAAAGGCGAGGCAGGAGCAACGCTGGCTGCTGGCGCTGCAGCAGCGGGATCCCGCCATGCTCGACAGCGTACAGGCACAAACGGCTCTGCGCCAGCTCCTTGCGTCCTTCAATGAGGCCGAGATCGATGCCCACCGCCAGATCACCGAATTGCACAATCAGGCGACCCGGGACGAGATGACGGGGCTTGGCAACCGCCACGCCTTCCGGCGCGATCTGACCGAGCTGCTGCAACAGGAAAACACCCAGACCGCCATCCTGGTGCTCATCCGCGCCACCGAGCTCGGGACCCTCAACGCCCAGCGCGGCTTCCAGTCCGGGGATGCCTACATCCGGGACATCGCCGCCCTCATCAGCCACACCGTCAGCCGCTTCCCGGGCCACCGGGTCTATCGCATCTCGGGGGCCGATTTTGCCGTCCTGCTGCCCCCCCTGGCCCAGATCCCGCCCCATCTGCTGGGACGGGATCTGAAGCTCGCCTTCGATCGCTATCAGCACGATCACGAGCTCGAGAGCGCCGCCTACTCGGGCATGACCCGCTTGAGCAGCGAGCAGAAGATAGAGGCCATTCTGGCCCGGGCGGATCTCGCGCTGGCCCGCGCCCAGACAGAGGTGGTCAATGGCTGGGCCATCCAGCAGAACGACGAGGTGGTCGAGGTGCAGGGTCAGCGTCACTGGACCCAGGTGCTGACCGATCTACTGGAGCAGGAGAGCGTCAACTTCACCTGCCAGCCCATCCAGCCCCTGCATCGCGGCATGCTCGCCTATCACGAGATCTATCCCCGTTTCAGCAGCAGCGACGGCACCGTGCTGCCAAGCGATACCCTGCTCGCCATGGCGCAGCGGCTGGATATGGTACTACGCCTGACCCAGATGGTGATCCGCCACGTCATCCGCCAATACCGCGCCTTCGGAGGCCACAACAGCCGATGGGGTCTCAATCTGCCGGGCTCCCTGCTGCAAAACAGCGCCTTTCTCATCTGGCTGGATCACCAGTTGCAAAAAGACCCCGACATCGGGGCCAACCTGGTGTTCGAGCTCGACGAGGAGCACCTGGAGCGCAACCTGACCGGGTCCAGGCGGCTGTTCGAGCTGCTCAGGCGCCACGGCAGCCGCTCGGCCATCTGCAACTTCGGCAAGGGGATCGGCTCCTTCAGCCTGTTTCGCGAGCTCAAACCCGACTACATCAAGCTGGACCCCGGTCTCATCACCGAGCTGGAGCAGGATCTCACCAACCAGCAGTTCGTGCGGATGATCGTCGACGTCTCCCATCGCATGGGCTGCCTGGTGATCGCAGAAGGGGTGGAACAGATAGGCCAGAAGCAGATGCTGCAGAGCATGTATGTGGACGGCTTGCAGGGCTACCTCATCGCCCGGCCCCAGGAACTGGGACCGGAGATCGGTCAGATGGGGATCTTCACGGAGACGGTTTCAGCTTCAACAGGGTCAGAATGATGTCGTTGAGCTGGCGATAACGCTCCAGCTCCTTCTGATCGTAACGGGTCGCCAGCATGGTCGGGTTGTGGCGATGCTTGAGGTAGCGGTTGATCTGCAGGCGGTTGAACCCGGCCACCTTGTAGATCTGGCCGAGCAGGGCATTGAGCTCGTCGTCCGCCAGCCCGGCCCGGGTCAGGTAATCGGGTTGGGACGGGCTCTCCTGGCGGGCAGTGACCTTCTCCAGCTGGCCACGCTCCTGCAAATAGGTGAGCCACTGCTCCACGTAGAGCGGCTTGCAGCCCCCCAGCAGATTGAAGTACCCCACGGCATCGCAGCGGCACCCGCTCAGCAGCACCAGGGCCAGCTCGTCGCTGTCACACTGAAAGCTCACCGGGCCGCTCTGGCTCCAGTCCAGCGCCTGCACCTGGATCCTCCCCTGCGCCCCCGCCTTCGTGGTCACGTCAAAGACAAACATGGCACCTCCCGATCGGCAAAGGGTTGATGATGACCCATCCCCGGGACGGGTGCAAAGGCAAATCACCTTTTCATGGCCCATGGCGGCCATAAAAAAACCGACCCCCTTCCGGGGGCCGGCTCATCACAATCCGGCAGGACGGCTGACTCAGGCGTCCAGTTCCACCAGCGCCTTGGCCAGTTCGATGGGCTCGAGCTCCTGGCCTTCCAGATCGGCGTTCCAGTTCGGGCCGACCAGCACGTCGTCCTCGTCCAGATCGTTGATCCAGATGTCCAGGAACTCTTCGAGCTCGATCACTTCCGGCTCGTAATCCGCCCACTCGTCCACGCAGTGCAGGCGGGCATCCCCTTCGGCGGACCAGAGCGGCATCACGTCCGCATCTTCGAACTCGGCGGAGCGGCACACCACCCAGTCTTCACCGTAGCGCAGACCCCACACCTGACCCGACTCGCGGACTTCTTCGATGAACAGCTGGAAATTGGCGTCAAGATTGTCAGTTAGTTTGCTCATGGGGTCTCTCTCTTGCAAAGCAATGGCAGGCTGTCGGCCAGGGCTGGCCGAGAATGGGGCAGATGGTGTCCCAAAAGCCCCCCAGACTCAAGCCTTATCCCGAAAAAGCGGGGAGAAAGGCCGTCAGATGCGATATTTCGCCACCAGGGCCCCCAGCTCGTCGCAGGCCAGCGCCAGTTGCCCGGATGCCTGCTCGGTCAGCCGGTTTTGGGCCAGGGCATCCGCCGCCAGCTGAGTGATGGCCACCAGCCGCTGGTTGATCTCCTCCGCCGCCCGGCTCTGCTCCGCCGCCGCCGTGGCAATCTGCCCATTCATGGCAGTAATGGTGTGGACGGATCCATCGATGGCATTGATGGCGACATCCGCATCGCCGGCCCTGTCCGCCGTCGCGCGGGAGAGCTGCTGCAACTGGCTGATGCCGCTGACCACCTTGCCGGCCCCCTCCTGCAGCCGCTGGATCATCTGCCGGATCTCGTCGGTGGAGCTGTGGGTGCGGGTCGCCAGGGTACGCACCTCATCGGCGACCACCGCAAAGCCGCGCCCCTGCTCCCCGGCCCGTGCCGCTTCAATGGCGGCGTTGAGGGCCAGCAGGTTGGTCTGCTCCGCCACCCCGCGAATGACGTCGAGCACGGAGCCAATCTGCTGAGTCTCCTGCTCGAGGCGGCTCACCGCCTGCACCGTCTCCACCATTTCGTCCGCCAGCTGGCTGATGGACTCCCGGGTCTGGACCACCACCTCGCGGCCATGCTGGGCCAGATTGAGGGCCGAGTCCGCCGCGTCGGCGGCCTGGGCCGCGTGCTGGCCCACTTCGCGGCTGCTCACCGTCATCTGCTCCATGGCGCTGGCCACCCGCAGGGTATCCTGCTCCTGGCCGGTGACGATGGCGCCGGTACGCTCCACCACCTCGGCCAGCTGGTGGGCATGCACCCGGTTCTGATCCGCTATCTGCTGGCTGCGGGCCACCAGCTGCGCCATCTGGCTGGCGAAGAGGTTGAAGTTGATGCTGAGCTGGCTCAGCTCGTCACGCCCAGACTCTGGCAGACGTACCCGCAGATCCCCCTCCCCCCTGGCGATGTTGCCAAGGGCCGAGACCGAGCGGGAGAGGGGCACGACGATGCTGCGCACAATGAGGCCGACCACGGCAAACAGCAGGAGGGCCAGCACCAGCCCGATCCCCAGCAGGGTGTGCAGCACCTCTCGGTACTGGGCCTCGACGTCGTCCACATAGACGCCGGTGCCGATGATCCAGTCCCAGGGGGCGAAGCGCTTGATGTAGGAGATCTTGCGTACCGGTTCGTCCACCCCCGGCTTGGGCCAGTAGTAGGCCACCTCCCCCGCGCCCTGGGCCCGGGCCAGATCGGCGAAGGCGACGAACAGCCTGAGCCCCTGCTTGTCCTCCACCCCGGAGAGATCCTTGCCGTCCAGCTCGGGTTTCATGGGGTGCATCACCATGGTGGGGTGGCTGTCGTTGATCCAGAAGTAGTCATCGTTGCCGTAACGCAACCCCTTGATCAGCGCCAGCGCCTCGGCCTTGGCGCTTGCCTCGTCCAGCTCCCCCTTGCGTACCCTGGCTTCCAGCCCCGCCACCAGGCTGTAGGCGGTCTCCACCTGGGCCTGGGTCTGGCGGCTCTTCTCCCCCATCAGCCCCTGCTGATAGATCTGCAGGCAGAAGAACAGCAGCAGTCCCAGCAGCGCCAGCACCATCAGGGTCACCAGCGACAGACGCCGACCGATACTCCATTGTCTCAACATACCCTCGCCCCGCAGCAGCTACATATCCTTAACACAAGGTATGCCGCCGCGACGCGGGCTGTCCACGATGTCAGCAAAAGCGATGCCAAAAACATGATCCAGCCCCAAAAACAAGAAAGGGTGCCCAGTGGCACCCTTTCTCGTGGTCGACAGGAAGAGGTATCACCGCTCCCAGTACACCTCTTCCAGGCTGTCTTCCTTCTCCGGCAACCCGCGGGAGAGGCGCGGGCTGCTCTGGGCCAGCACCTCGTAGCTCACCCGGTTGGCGTACTTGCACACCTGGGCCAGAGAGGAGTAGGTCAGGAATTCCGAGAGATGCTTGGCGGAGTTCGGCACGTTCATGCGGTGATAGGCGTTCGCCACCATGTCGTGCAGCACGGCGGACAGCGCCCCGTCCCCTGCCCCGTTGGTGTTCTTTATCTTCTCCGGGCCGCCCATGTAGGGGGAGATGTGGGAGTAGATACGCGCAGGCTTGCGGCACTTGTCCCGGGCCATGGGGCGGCTGAACTCGTACATGTTGAATTCGGGGATGACGCCGGGCAGCAGGGTGTGGGTGGTCTCGCGCTTGTAGTCCTCGTCGGTGTAGCTCGCCATGTAGAGGCCGATGGGGCCGGCGGTGCAGAGCACCATGTCCGCCCAGTCCAGCGCCTTGTCGGCCGCGCCGAGGGGATCCTTTATCCCGGTCAGGGCCTCCGCCTCGTCCTCGTTCATGGCGAGCACGGTCACGTTCTCGCTGATGAAATCGCGCCACCACTGGGGATTCTCGTCGATGACGAAGCGGGTGCCCAGGGTCAGCACCACGGGCACCCCGGCCTCGCGGGCATAGCGCACCGCGGCCATGGCGGCCTCCTTCATGGGCGTGCCGTCGGCGCCGCGCACCAGGTAGGCGGTGATCACCAGGGCCGAGGCCTCCTTGATGATGGTCTCGGGGATGTGGTCCACATCCAGGTGATCCATCTTGCCGGCGTTGATGCCAAAGCTGCGCTCTCCCCCTTCGGTGATGAAGGTGAAGCAGCGCCCGACCGGGCCGTCCACCGGCTGCAGGTAGTCGAGGTTGACCCGGGAGGAGGTGTTGCACAGATAGCGATAGGCATAGCTGCCGATGCGGATGTCCTGGCTCATGACGCCAAGCAGGATGGAGTGGGAGTCCGCCAGCACGGAGTAGTTGTGCATGGTGTTGCCGATGGTGCCGCCGGCAAATTCGCTCACCACCATGTTGTTGGCCTTGAGCTCGTCGTAGACCAGCTCCGCCACCTCGTCGGAGATGAGCATGGAGTGGCCCTTGCTCAGGCCGTACCGGTTCAGGAAGTCTTCGTCCACATGGGCTTCGATATCCACCAGAGTCTGATCGATGCCCACTACATAGGCCTTGCCCAGTTCGGTGAGCTGGGAATTCTGCGGGATCAGGGGATCACGTCTGTCGACCGGGAAGTAGTGTTTGGACTTGCGCTGACCGGGAAATTTCATGGCAATCTTCTGTGCTCTGGGGAAAAGAGGGGCGGGATTTTAACACAATCCACCACGCCGAAAAGTCGCACGATTGAATTTTGAGGTCAGTATAGACAAGGGCTTGCGAGGAAAACGTTTGACTTGCCTGCCACAAAAAACCACCCCGTGACGGGGTGGTGTTGCGGGATGACATTCAGCTTGCCGAGAGCCCCTGCACCAGGGCCAGCACCGAGAAAATCCCCAGCGACAGCCAGAAGAAGAGGGTGCCGAAGAGGCGCGGCATGTTGGGAGCTCTGGGAATCTGGATGCCGATGGCATGCAGGATGCGACCCACCAGCAGCAGCACACCACCCAGGTGCAGCCAGAGCGCACCGACCCCCGCCAGTTCGCACAGGGCCATCAGCAGCAGGGTGAGGGGCACGTACTCGGCAAAGTTGCCGTGGGCGCGGATCGCGGCCAGCATCTCGGGGGCTTCCCCCTCCCCTATCATCACCCTGAACTGGGCGCGGCGCTTGACCACCCAGAAGGAGAGCAGCAGGAACAAGAGCCCGAGCAGGCCGGCGTAAATCAGCGTGATATGCATCATCAGGACACTCCTTTATCGTTGAATCCGAACGTCCGCCACGTCGGGCACCGGATGAGAACGGCCATCATGCCAGCTCGCGACAGATGAGGGAAACCATCATGCGGATATGGGCCTGATCGCTGTTGAGGGCCGGGATGTATTCAAACTGCTCGCCACCGGCGGCCATGAAGATCTCCCGGTTCTGCACCTGGATCTCCTCCAGGGTCTCGAGGCAATCCGCCGAGAAGGCCGGGCAGATGACATCGAGCCGCTTGACGCCGCGAGAGGGCAAGTCGCCCACGGTCAGGTCCGTGTAGGGCTTGAGCCACTCCTCCTTGCCAAAGCGGGACTGGAAGCTCGCAGTCCACTGCTCCGGGGCCAGCCCCAGCGCCTCCGCCAGCAGGGCGGCGGTGCGCCTGCACTGATGACCATAAGGATCCCCTTCCCGCTCGTAGCGCTCGGGAATGCCGTGGAAGGACATCAGCAGATGCTCCCCCTGGCCGTGCTGCTCCCAGTGGCGACGCACGCTCATGGCCAGCGCCTGGATGTACTCCGGGTGGGCATGGTAATCGCGGATGAGCCGCACCACCGGCAGATTGCGTTCGGTTTTCATCGCCCTGGCCCAGGCGTCGAACACCGAGGCGGTGGTACTGACCGAATACTGGGGATAGAGCGGCAGCAGGATCACCCGGTTGACCCCCTGGGCCTTGAGGGCCTGCCAGCCATCGGCCAGCGACGGGGCGCCATAGGTCATGGCGAGCGCCACCGGCACCTCGACCCCTTCCCGCTTGAGCTCGTGCTCCAGGGCCGCGCGCTGCTGCTGGCTGATGACCATCAGGGGGGAACCCTGCTCGGTCCACACCTGCTGATAGAGCTTGGCCACCTTGGGGGAGCGGGTCGGCAGGATGATGAAGTGAAGCAGGGGGCACCAGAGGTAGCGCGGCAGGTCGACGACCCGCTGATCGTGCAGAAACTGGCTGAGAAACGCCTTGACCGCCGCCGTGGTCGGCGCGGCCGGGGTACCCAGATTGACCAGCAAGATCCCGGTTTTCGTGGTCACGTTAGCATCCTGTCGTTCTATGTCGTGGGAATGGAATGCAAGAAAGGGCCCGGTATGGACCCTTTTCTCACCCTCGCAGCCAGCCGGCGAACGGCTGCGTCCTGCCGGCCCTGAATGGCTTAACCGAGAATGGTGGCCAGTTGCTGGCTGACCAGATCCACCGGCTGGGTGCCGTCGATCTTGACGTAACGGGTGTTGCCCGCTTCCGCTTCCTTGCCATAGAAACCGATGAGCGGCGCGGTCTGCTGATGGTAGACATCCAGACGCTTGCGCACTGTGGTCTCTTCGTCGTCGGCACGGATCACCAGATCCTCGCCGGTCACGTCATCCTTGCCTTCCACTTTCGGCGGGTTGAACACCACGTGGTAGGTACGGCCGGAGCCGGAGTGCACGCGGCGGCCGCTCATGCGCTTGACGATCTCTTCGTCCGGCACGTCGAATTCCAGCACGAAGTCCACGGTCACACCGGCATCCTTCATGGCTTGCGCCTGGGGAATGGTGCGTGGGAAGCCGTCCAGCAGGAAGCCGTTGGCGCAATCCGGTTGCGCGATGCGTTCTTTGACCAGGCCGATGATGATGTCGTCGGAGACGAGCTGACCTGCGTCCATCACGGCTTTGGCCTTGAGGCCCAGCTCGGTACCCGCCTTGATCGCCGCACGCAGCATGTCGCCGGTGGAGATCTGCGGAATACCGTGTTTTTCCATGATGAACTGAGCCTGGGTACCCTTGCCGGCGCCCGGAGCTCCCAACAGAACAATGCGCATACACGCTCCTAGTTGATTGGTTATTCAATTCTTGAGAAGGCAAAAAACTACACGTTTTCGCCCGTATTAACAAGCTCGCCCCGTGTGAGTGGCCAGATTATCACCACACTCCCGCCCCGTCTCTGCGACCAAAGACGCAGACGACGACCACGAAAAATGATTGAAAATGCAGCAGCGCACCAGAGGGGAACGGCCAAAAAAAAGCCCACTGTCATGCAGTGGGCCAATCACAATCACATCACGCCTGGAGTAGCAGACGGTTGATACGGGAGACGAAGCTCGCCGGATCATTGAGGCCGCCCTGCTCCGCCAGCTGGGCCTGCTCGTGCAGGAGGGAGACCCACTCGCCAAACAGGCTCTCATCCTCGATGGTGCCGAGCTTCTTCACCAGGGCATGGTCGGGGTTGAGCTCCAGGATGTACTTCTGCTCCGGCACCGGCTGACCGGCGGCGCGCATCAGCTTGATCATCTGGGTGCTCATGCCGTGGGCGTCGGTGACGATGCAGGACGGCGAGTCGGTCAGACGGTGGGTGACGCGCACCTCTTTCACCGCCTCCCCGAGGCTCTTCTTGACCCGCTCCACCAGACCGGCGTTGGCTTTTTCGGCCTCCTCCTGCGCCTGCTTGGAGGCGTCGTCTTCCAGATCCCCGAGATCCAGTTCGCCACGGGTGACGGAGACCAGCTGCTTGCCGTCGAACTCGGTCAGGTGGCTCATCAGCCACTCGTCCACCCGCTCCCACATCAGCAGCACTTCGACGCCCTTCTTGCGGAAGATCTCGAGGTGCGGGCTGTTCTTGGCAGCGGCATAAGAGTCGGCGGTGATGTAGTAAATCTTCTGCTGACCTTCCTTCATGCGGTCAACGTAATCCTCGAGCGACACGGTCTGGGCTTCGCCCTCACCAGCGGTGCTGGCAAAGCGCAAGAGCTTCGCGATCTCTTCCCGGTTGGCGTAATCCTCGGCCGGGCCCTCTTTGAGCACGTTACCGAACTCGCTCCAGAACTTGGCGTACTTCTCGCCGTCGTCTTTCGCCAGCTTGGAGAGCATGGTCAGGACGCGCTTGGAGCAAGCCTTGCGCAGGGAGGCGGTCACCTTGTTGTCCTGCAGGATTTCACGGCTGACGTTGAGCGGCAGATCGTTGGAGTCCAGCACCCCTTTCACGAAGCGCAGGTAGGTCGGCATAAACTGCTCGGCGTCGTCCATGATGAAGACGCGCTGCACATAGAGTTTCAGACCGTGCTTCTGTTCGCGGTTGTAGAGATCGAACGGCGCACGGGCCGGGATGTAGAGCAGGCTGGTGTACTCCTGGGCCCCTTCCACCCGGTTGTGACCCCACAGGAGCGGATCTTCGAAGTCGTGGGCGACGTGCTTGTAGAACTCCTGGTACTCCTCGTCCTTGATGTCCTTCGGGTTGCGGGTCCAGAGCGCGGTGGCGCGGTTGACCTGCTCCCACTCCCCCGGGGTGCCGACGATGGTTTCACCGTCTTCTTCCCGATCCGGCGTACCCTCCTTGAACATCTCCACCGGCACGCTGATGTGGTCGGAATATTTGCTGACCACGGAGCGCAGGCGCCAGTCGTCCAGGAACTCCTCTTCATCGCTGCGCAGGTGCAGGATGACGTCGGTGCCGCGACCGGCTTTGGTCACGTCAGCCACGGTGAAGGAGCCTTCCCCTTGTGATTCCCACTGCACGCCCTGCTCCGGCGCGGTGCCGGCGGCGCGGGAGACCACGGTCACCTTGTCGGCCACGATGAAGGCGGAGTAGAAGCCCACCCCGAACTGGCCGATCAGCTGGGAATCCTTGCCCTGGTCACCGGAGAGGTGCTTGAAGAACTCGGCGGTGCCGGACTTGGCGATGGTGCCCAGGTGCTCGATCACCTGATCACGGGTCATGCCGATGCCGTTGTCCGAAATGGTCAGGGTCTTGTTCTCTTTGTCCACCACCAGGCGCACGCGCAACTGGCCGTCGTTTTCGAACAAAGAGGCATCGGAAAGCGCCTTGAAGCGCAGCTTGTCCGCCGCATCGGAGGCGTTGGAGATCAGCTCGCGCAGGAATACTTCTTTGTTGGAGTAGAGGCTGTGAGCCATCAGGCTCAGCAGTTGTTTGACTTCAGTCTGAAAGCCGTGGGTTTCGGCGTGAACACTTTGGGTCATCGACCAGTCCTCAAAACGTCGGGTTGAACAGATTCCCAAGCTAGATGGGGTTGGCCTTTCAAATATCAAGGGGCTTGCGTGCAAACTTGAGAGCAAATTTGCGCACCGGCCCCTCGCTTGGCCACACATGCAACCCCCTCCCGGCCTCCCCCTTCGCCTCCCCCTTCACAACGGGGAGGTGCACCGTCGTCCCCTGTCTGGCGAGGAGGGTCAGATTGGGATCGAGTGTGGAGCCAATAGCGGGGTCAGCCTTGCTCTCCCCTGCCAAGGGGAGGGCTGAGGCGGGGTTCGTTGCTTTCTCCCCTGCCAAAGAGAGGAGTGGGGCAGGATCCATTGCTCCCTCCCCTGCCAAGGGGAGGGCCGGGGTGGGGTTCGTGGCCTCTTTAGCTCAGGCGCTGGCGCCCCATCAGGGAGTGGGAGAGCGTGGTGCCATCCACCAGCTCCAGCTCCCCGCCCACCGGCACACCGTGGGCGATGCGGCTCACCTCCACCCCGGCGGTGCGGGCCATGTCGGCGATGTACCAGGCGGTGGCATCCCCCTCGATGGTGGGGTTGGTGGCGAGGATCAGCTCCTTGATCTGCTCCTCTTGCAGGCGGCGCTCCAGGATATCGAGCCCCAGCTCCTCGGGGCCGATGCCGTCAAGGGGCGACAGATGGCCCATCAGCACGAAGTAGCGGCCGGAGAACTGGCCGGTCTGCTCGATGGCCGCCACGTCTGCCGGGCTCTCCACCACGCAGAGCAGACCGTTCTCCTCGCGCTTGGGATTGGCGCAGATCTCGCAGCGATCGTTCTCGGTGAAGGTGCGGCAGTGGCTGCAATGACCGATTTCGGTCAGCGCCCGATTGAGCAGGGAGGCCAGACGCAGGCCGCCGCTGCGCTCGCGCTCCAGCAGGGTGAACGCCATGCGCTGGGCCGATTTCGGGCCCACGCCCGGCAAGACCTGCAGCGCCTTCATCATCTCATCGAGCAGGGGACTGAATTTCATGGGGATATCCTTTGATGCCGCGAAGAGAGGCGCCGCCCCAGGGGCATCGGCAAGCCGTCTCTCCAACCTCTTTTGTTGGCGCAGGACTATACCAGCCCAGGGCCGCCAATGGCAGATCCCGCCCGCAGGCGCCTCGCCGCCGAGACGCACCGGGAAACCGGGCTGACCTCCGTTTTTCAGGGCCGGCAGGCCCCCGCCAGCCCCCGCAAGGGGTAAAACAGCCCCCAAGGTGTTCAATTTTTCTACTCGATTGACCGCAATCGTTAAATAAAACCAAACAAAAAACCTGCGTGTTGGCCCCGCCATCCTCGACTTGCCCCCTTCAGGGGCCGGTTCAGCGCCCCGGGGGTGCGGCGCCGCCTGCCCTCACACGCCGATCGCTGGCGGAGCAGGCTCACAGGATCGCAAAGAAGCGCCGCGTCTGGCACTCAAACCGGTGCGAGATCAAGGTAATGGGGGCCACTGACCCGATAAACTTGGCCCCCGCGGCAGGATGAGAGGCCCACTTCCCTCCCCTGCCCAGGCTACGCCCCCGCTATCGAGACGCAGCCCGTTGCAACCCTGCGCATTGCATTCCTGTCCTGCCCCTGTCCGTTGTACCCAATGGCCGGCGCCGTGGTGGCAGGCCTGCAGATGGGAGTTCGATATCGCATGACATCCCCCAGGATGATCGCCGGATGGCCGCCCCTGTCGGCCCTCCCCAGCCTCCCTGTCATGAGGGAGGGTTCCCTGCCCCCCGTTTATCAGGGAGGGGCGCTGGCCCCTCTTTGGCTGGCGCCATGACCACGTCGACACGCCTTCGACTGCGCCGGGAATTTCATATAGACGGTATCGTGCAGGGGGTCGGCTTTCGCCCCTTCGTCTATGGGCTGGCGCTGCGCCACGGCCTTGCCGGTTATGTGTTGAACGATGCCAATGGCGTCACCATAGGCGCCGAAGGATCGCCCGAGCAGCTGGCCAGCTTTGCCCGCGAACTGCGGGAACTGGCGCCGCCCCTTAGCCGAATCGATCATGTCAGCGAGCGTGAGCTGCCCCGAGATCAGGATCCCGACTTCGATGGCCAATTTCATGGCCAGTTTCGAATTAAAGCGAGCCAGCAGCAGAGCGCGGCCACTGTCGCCATCTCGCCGGATCAGGGAATGTGCGAGGCGTGCGCCACGGACGTGGCCAACCCCAACGATCGCCACCACCACTACCCCTTTACCAACTGCACCCACTGCGGCCCGCGCTACACCATCATCCACCGCCTCCCCTACGACAGACCCCACACCGCCATGGCAGGCTTTGCCATGTGCCGGCGCTGTGCGGCGGCCTATGAAAACCCGCTGGACAGACGCTACCACGCCCAGCCGGTGAGCTGCCCCGAGTGTGGGCCCCACCTCAGTTGGCGAAATGGCAGCGGCGATGTGCTGACCGAGCGCGAGGATGCCCTGCACGAAGCTGCACGTGCCCTGCAAGCGGGAGCACTGATCGCAGTCAAGGGAATGGGTGGGTATCACCTGATATGTGATGCCCGCAATGAACAGAGTGTGGCCAGATTGCGAACGCTCAAGCGGCGCGCGCGTAAACCGCTGGCGGTGATGATGGGCTCCCTTGCCGAGGCCAGACTGCATGTCACCGGCAGCGAAGAAGAATGGCAGCTGCTCGCCTCTCAGGCCAGACCCATCACCTTGCTGCGCAAACGCAAAAACGATGATCGGCACTCAGAATCCCAACATAGCGCGGCGCCGCTGGCCGAGGGGATCGCCCCCGGCATCCCCTACCTTGGCATCATGCTCCCCTATACCCCGCTCCATCAGTTGCTGCTGGATGCCTGCGCCATGCCGCTGGTGGCCACCAGCGCCAATGGTCGCGGCAGCCCGATCCTTATCGAGTGCGAGGCAGTAGTCAGGGAACTCGGCAGCGAGATTGACGGCATCCTGGATCACAACCGCCCCATACTGCACCCGTGCGACGACAGTCTGGTGCAGTGGGCCGGTGGGCGACGCCAGACGTTGCGCCTCGCCCGGGGCTATGCC
Organism: Aeromonas sp. ZOR0002; assembly: GCF_963866995.1. Taxonomy (NCBI): domain Bacteria; kingdom Pseudomonadati; phylum Pseudomonadota; class Gammaproteobacteria; order Aeromonadales; family Aeromonadaceae; genus Aeromonas; species Aeromonas sp. ZOR0002. The sequence continues at coordinate 31,534 of NZ_CAWMFQ010000266.1, forward strand.
CCCTGCACCCCCAGCCTGCAAGAGGCGGTCAGGGTGCCGCTCTTGGCGGTCGGGGCGCAGCAGAAGAACCAGCTGGCACTGGCTTTCGGCCGCCAGCGCATCTACAGCCCCTATATCGGCGATCTGCACAGCCTGCCGATGCAGGAGCACTTCGAGCAGACCCTGGCGACCTTTCGCGATCTCTACGATCTCAAGCCCGAAGTGCTGGTGTCGGATCGCCACCCGGGCTATCTCAGCCACCAGTGGGCCAAACGCTATTGCCAGGATCAGGGTGCGACCCACCTCGAGGTGCAGCACCATCACGCCCACCTGCTGGCAGTGATGACCGAACATGAGATCACGGGCCCGGTGCTGGGGGTTGCCTTCGATGGCACCGGCCTTGGCGATGACGGCACCCTCTGGGGCGGCGAGCTGCTGATCGCAGACGTTCAGGGATTTGAGCGGGTTGCCCACCTTGCCCCCTTCAAGCTGATCGGCGGCGAAGCGGCCATTCGCGAGCCGGTGCGCCAGCTGCTGGGGCTACTGTTTGAATCCTATGGCGTGGAGGAGATCAGCGCCCTCGATATTCCGGCGATCAAACAACTGCCCGCTGAGCGGATCAGCAACCTGCACCAGCTCTGGCATCTCGGTCGCAACGCCCATTACACCAGCTCCATCGGTCGACTGTTCGATGCGGTGGCGGCGCTCTTGGGGGTGATCGACACCCCGGATTACGAGGGCGAAGCGGGGCTATTGCTGGAGGCGGCCGCCTTACAATTGGCCCCCGATGAATTGCCCTTCCCCCTCGCCTTTGATCTCAGCCAATCAACAGAGGGGCCACTGCAGATCCAGTGGGCCAAGCTGATCCATACCCTTGTCAGCGCGCGGCGCAAAGGCACCGCCACCGCCAGCCTGGCCGCCGGTTTTATCCGCGCCATCAGCAATCTGGTCATCGCCCTTGCCGAACGCTTCCCCGGCTATCCGGTGGCGCTGGGGGGCGGCGTTTTTCAAAACCGGGTGCTGATGGACCAGCTGGTGCCCGCACTCGAAACGGCCGGTCGGCAGGTATTGACCAGCGAAACCCTGCCGCTCAATGACGGTGGCATCGCCGCCGGTCAGCTCTGGTTTGCCATTCACCATCTTGCCACGCACCGCCCAACCACAGCCGGTTGTGCCACCTTGTCGGAGTCCTGAAATCCATGTGTCTATCCATCCCCTCTCAGGTGGTGCAGCTGCACCCCGAAGATAACTGCGTCACCGTCGACACCCTGGGAGTGCAGCGGCGCGTCAGCTGCATGCTGCTCGAAGAGCCTCTCCAGGTGGGCGACTATGTGCTGCTCCATATCGGCTTTGTGATGAGCAAGATTGACGAAGAGGAGGCGCAGGCCAGCCTCGAGAGCTTCCGCCAGATGGTGGCCCTTATCCCTGCGCAGGATATCTTGCCATGCTGACCTTGAATGATCTCTTTCAGGGTTTTCGCCAGCCCGAGGTGATCCGCGCCCTCGCCGCCCAGATCACCGAGCTTGCCAAATTACTCCCCGAACCGCTGCGGGTGATGGAGGTATGCGGCGGCCATACCCACACCATCATGAAGTACGGCCTGCACCAGCTGCTGCCAGCCAGCATAGAGTTCGTCCACGGCCCCGGCTGCCCGGTCTGCATCATGCCCAAAGAGCGCATCGATCAGGCCATCGAGCTGGCGAGCCAGCCCAGCGTCATTCTGGTCACCCTGGGGGACATGATCCGGGTACCGGGCTCCAAAGGCACGTTGGCCCAGCAGCGGGCCAAGGGGAGCGATATCCGCCCGGTCTATGACCCCCTCGATGCCCTGCGCATCGCCAAGGAGAATCCGGAGAAAACCGTGGTCTTCTTCGCCATCGGCTTCGAGACCTCTACCCCCATGACGGCCGCCTTGCTGGCTGCTGCGGAAGAGCAAGGGATCGAGAACCTCCTGTTTCATATCAACCATGTGTTGGTGCCGCCCGCCATTCATGCGGTGATGGCCGACGGGGTGGCCAAGGTGAACGCTTTTATCGGCCCCTCTCACGTCAGCGTCATCACCGGCGCCGATATCTACCTGCCCATCGTCGATCGTTATCAGGTGCCTGTGGTGGTGAGCGGTTTCGAGCCGGTGGATGTGATGGAGGCGCTCTTGATGATGGTGCGCCAGAAGGTGGAGGGTCGCTACGCGCTGGAGGTGCAATACAGCCGCGCCGTCACCGCCAGCGGCAATAAAGCCGCCCAGCGGATGGTCGAGCGCTTTTTCGAGACCCGCGAGCACTTTCGCTGGCGAGGTCTGGGGGATATCAACGCCTCCGCCCTGCGCCTGCGCGATGCCTTTGCCAGGCGCGATGCGGAGCGTCGCTTTCAACTCAATGAAACCCCCATCGATGACCACAAGGCGTGCCAGTGCGCCGATATCCTGCGCGGCCTGGCCAAACCGAACCAGTGCAACGTCTTTGGCCGGGGCTGCACCCCGACCCAGCCCATGGGCAGCTGCATGGTCAGCTCCGAAGGGGCCTGCAATGCCTACTACCGATATATGGGGATCCAATGAGAGATATTCAGTTAAGCCACGGCGGTCGGGTGATGAGGAGAGATGAACCAGCCTGTTTCTGCAATCTTGTGGAGAACCAGACCCGATGAGAGAAATCCAGTTAAGCCACGGCGGCGGCGGCGTGGAAATGAACCAGCTGATAAGCCACCTCTTCTTTCGCCACTTTGGCAACGATATCCTGCTGCGCGGTGAAGATGCCGCCCTGCTGCCGGTAAGCGGCCCCGTTGCCTTCACCACCGACAGCTTTACCGTCTCGCCGCTCTTCTTCGAGGGGGGCGATATCGGCAAGCTGGCCATCGCCGGTACGGTCAACGATCTGGCCATGATGGGGGCCAAACCCGAGTATCTGAGCGCCAGCTTTATCATCGAGGAGGGCTTCCCCTACGCCGATCTCGCCCGCATCGTCGAGTCGATGGCAGCAGAGCTTGCCAAGAGCGGCGCCCATATCGTCTGCGGCGACACCAAGGTGGTGCCCAAGGGAGCGGCAGACAAGATCTTTATCAACACCAGCGGGGTCGGTAGCTTCCCGCTGCCTGAGCAGAGCCGGGGCATCTCGGTCCGCAACCTCAAGGCCGGTGACGCCATTCTGGTGTCGCGGGATATCGGCAGCCACGGCGCCTGCATCCTGATGGCCCGCGACGCCCTGCAACTGGGATCTGATCTCAAGAGCGACTGCACCACCCTCTGGCCGCAGGTCGAAGCGCTGCTGCAGGCGGGCATTACCCCTCACGCCCTGCGCGATGCCACTCGCGGTGGCCTTGCCGCTGTGCTCAACGAGTGGAGCTGCGCCTCCGGTGTTGCCATCGAGCTGGAGGAGTCTGCCATTCCGGTGTGCGATCCGGTGCGCGGCCTGTGCGAGCTCTACGGTTTCGAGCCCCATGATCTCGCCAACGAGGGGACCATGGTGCTGGCCCTGCCTGCCGAGCAGGCGCAGGACGCACTGGGCATCTTGCGGCAATTCAACCCCGCCGCCAGCCAGATCGGCGTGGTGCAGGCGAGCGATCGCCACAAGGTGATCCTGAGCAACCCCTGGGGCAGCCGCCGTTATCTGGAGCTGCCGCAGGGGGAGCTGCTGCCGCGGATCTGTTGAGCAACCATGCCGTTACGTCAATTACAGGAAGGAGTCACTGCTCCTCCCCCTATCGGTTAAGGAGCCACCATGCACGAAATGTCTCTGGCCATGGCTGCCATCGATCTGGTGGCCGAGCAGGCCACCCAGCGGGGCTTTAACAAGGTGACCGCCCTCTGGCTCGAGGTCGGCAGCTTCTCCTGCGTCGACCCGGACACCATCGCCTTCTGTTTCGAGGCGGCCGCCAAGGGCACCGTGGCCCAAGGCGCCCAACTGCACTTTCTGCATCAGGCGGCAGAGGCCTGGTGTTACGACTGCAACCAGACGGTCACCCTCACCGAGCGCGGGCAGGCCTGTCCCGAGTGTGGCGGGTACAAATTACGAGTCGCGCAGGGTGATAGCCTGCGCATCACCGACATCGAGGTAAGTTGATATGTGTAGCGTATGCGGATGCGGCCAGGCGCGGATCGCCGGCCATGAGCACGATCACGAGCATGAACATCACCATAAACATGGTCATGAGCACGACCATCATCATGCTTATGACGCCCATCACCACCATGACCACGAGCAGAGTGCGCCGCGCACCCTGATCATTCACCACCACTATCACCATCAGGGGGATGTCCATCACCACTACCACGGGGTACAGGCACCAATAGGAGCAGAGGGTCATGATCACCCTCATGAGCACCACCATGATCACCCCCACGACCATCATCATGATCATGCCCACTCTCATGACCACGGCCATTCCCACGTACATCCCCATGATCACAGCCATGACCATGACCATCAGCAGGGCTCCCTGCACTACGGCAAAGGGGAAGCGGGCTTGTCGGTACCCGGCATCGGGCAGCGCCAGCTGATCGCCATCGAGATGGATGTGCTGGCCAAGAACAACGCGCTGGCGGCCCACAACCGCGAACACTTCGACGAGGCGGCCCAGCTGGTGCTCAACCTGGTATCGAGCCCGGGTTCAGGCAAGACCACCCTGCTGTGTGAAACCCTGCGCCAGCTGGCCGACAAGCGCCCCTGCGCCGTGATCGAAGGGGATCAGCAGACCAGCGCCGATGCGGATCGCATTCGTGCCACCGGCGTCCCTGCCGTGCAGATCAACACCGGCAAGGGCTGCCATCTGGACGCCAAGATGGTCCACGACGCCTGCCACCAGCTGCCCGCCAATGAAGGGGGCATCCTCTTTATCGAAAACGTCGGCAATCTGGTCTGCCCCGCCAGCTTCGATCTCGGCGAGAAGTACAAAGTGGCGATCCTCTCCGTCACCGAGGGGGAAGAGAAGCCCCTCAAGTACCCGGACATGTTCGCCGCCGCCCAGCTGATGGTGATCAACAAGATTGATCTGCTGCCCTACGTCAGCTTTGACGTGGCACGCTGCATCGAGAACGCCAAACGGGTCAACCCCTATATTCAGGTGATCCAGGTCAGCGCCACTACCGGTGAAGGGATGGATGCCTGGCTGAACTGGCTGGCCACGGCCTGAAGCAGAACCGGTTAAATGCCGCTGATAACGGTAGAAAACAAAAGAGGGAGGCTGATGCCTCCCTCTCTTTTATCTGCGCGCTTTGCCAACGGTTCTCTCTGTACAGAATGGCCAGCGACTCATACTCGCGTCCCCTCACCCTGGCCCTCTCCCCAGGGAGAGGGAACCGGTTTGTGGATGCCGCGGCTATACGACGCCCTCAACCCCCTCAGGGAGCTTCGAGCATAACAACCAGCCATATTTTCAAACCCCGAGATTTTCCAAACCCTAAACCCTGAGCGTGGTGAGATGGCACCTTCAACTCCCTTCTCCCCTTGCGGGAGAAGGGCTGGGGATGAGGGGGAAGCCAATCCTCAGGCCACGCTACGGGCCATCGCCTCCTGTTCCGCAGGCACCTCACCAAAGCGCAGCACCCGATGACAGATCTGACGCAGAAGTGCCTGCTGGTGACTGAAGACAAGCATGCCAAGCCCGCGCTGCTCGCACTCACGCATTAACTCCTGCCAAATATGGCGCTGGATTTGCGGATCCAGCTGGGCAGTCACCTCGTCGGCGACAAGCAACCGGGTGCGGGGATCGAGGGCGCGCAGCAGCGCGATGCGGGCCAGCTCACCACCTGAGAGCTGGCCGGGTTTACGACCGAGCCACGCAGGCTTGACCATAAAGCGGGTAAGTATGGCCTCATCGGGGCGCCATACATCCCACAGCGCCTGCCCGGTGGTGCGATAGGGATTGAAGGTGAGTTCCGGGTGCTGGGGCACCAGCTGGATGGGGTTATAACCTTTTACCTGTTCAGGCACCGGCTGCCCATCCAGCAGGATCTGTCCGCCGGCCCCAACCGGTTGCCAACTCGCCAATACCCGCCCCAGCGTAGTCTTGCCATGGCCACTCGGCGCAGAGATGCCGAGCCGTTCGCCCGCTTTCACCGTCAGCGATAACCCCTGCCAGAGGGGACGTTCCCCCTGGGCGATAGTGAGATTTCGTACTTCAAACATCAGGAAACCTCCGACACAGAGAAGAGCGCATTGAATTCCGGCAGTGCCTGCCAGTGGGCGCGGAGCATCTCGCTCCCCTGCCCCTGGCGCAGATGGTGGCAGCTCAAGGTATCGCTCACCTGCCCCTGATGCAGCGCCACAATGCGATCGGCAAACCGGGCCGCCAGCGCCAGATCGTGGGTCACCCAGAGGATACCGCTGCCCTGATTGGCCACTTCACGCAACTGGCCGAGCAGCAGACAGGCCAGCCCCTCGTCGAGCCAGGCGGTGATCTCGTCTGCCAGAATGTAGCGGGCACCACCGAGCGCCGCAGTGCAGGCCAGAATGCGCTTGGCCATGCCGCCGGAGAGCTGGCGCGGGTACCTGTCCAGGGTGGTCGCGGGCAGCTGGTAGCGCAGCAACTGCTCGCCGAGCCGCTCGCGAGAACCGCTCTGACCGCAGAGACGCGCCGCCCGGCCCAGCTGGCGCTCCACCGTCAACAGTGGATTGAGGGCGCTCACCCCTTGCGGCACATAGCAGAGGGTATGGCCGCGCAGACGGGCGCGGCTGGCATCGCACAGAGGTGTGCCATCGAGGGAGATGCGGCCGCGCATCCTCAGGTTGTCCGGTAGCAGGGTCAGGGCGCTTTGCAGCAACAGGCTCTTGCCCTCGCCGCTCCCCCCCACCAGCGCCACTATCTCCCTTGGCGCCAGTTGCAGGCTGATATCGGTCAGCAAAGGCTGCCAGCTGCGCCGCCCCAGCCAGGAGTAGTGGGCCGCCTCTATGGTCACCTGATCAAAACTCAGCATGGTTCACTCCTGTGCCACAACAGCTGTTGCAAGGCGCGGGTAGCCTGATCAAACAGCAGAACCAGCAGCAGCAACATCAGTCCCGGAAAGAGGGCCAGCCACCAGCCACCACCGGCCAGATAACGCAGGGCATCGGCCAGCAGTAGACCCAACGAGGCCTCATGGGCCGCCAGCCCAAAGCCGAGAAAGCTCAAGGCCGCGCTGTGCAGCACCGCATGGGGAAACATCAGCAAGGTGCCGATAAACCACTGGGGCAGCAACCCCGGCAGCAAGTGGGTGCACCAGCGACGCAGCGCCCCCATCCCCTGACAGCGGGCCAGCACCACATAGTCGCTGCAGGCGATCCGCCGCGCTTCTGCGCAGAGAATAAGCGCCAGCTTGGGCCAGTGGGTCAGTGCCACCGCCAGGATCACCCCGCGCATACCGCCCCCCACGGTAAAGCAGATGAGGATCAGCAGCAGCATATGGGGCAGCGCCAGCATGGCGTCGATCACCATTCGCACCGCCGCATCACATCTGGGGTGAATGAGCGACACGCTTGCCGCCACCATGGCCAGCAGGCCACTGCAGAGCGCCGTGCTGATGCCAAGCTCCAGACTGGTGAGGGTGCCCTGAAAGGCCCGCAACCAGAGATCCCGTCCCATCTGATCGGTGCCGAACCAGTGGGTCAGCGAGGGAGGCTGCTGGCGCGCCAGCAGATCCATCGGCACATCCTGATGAGAGAGGTTCCAGCCGTAGGCGGCCAGAAGCGCCAATCCAATCAGGGCTACAGCGAGGCGCACTATGGAGGGAAGCGGATTAAACAGCATGCTCACCCTCCCAGCCTCGATTGATGCGGGCCAGCAGCAGACAGGCCACCGTGTTGCCAATAAAGACCAGCAGGGTGCAGAAGAGCACGATGCCCATCAGCAAGGGGATATCGCCCCGCAGCCCCGCATCCACAGTGGCCTGGCCGAGCCCCGGATAAGAGAAGACCTTCTCAGCCAAGAGCGACCCGCCAATCAGCTCGCCTAGAGAGGCAAACTGCAGGCAGAGCGCCGGGGTCAGGGCGTGGCGCAGCACATGAAAACGCAGCATAGGCCAGCCGCCATCCCCCTGAGCGCGGGCATAGCGGATAAAGTCGCTCTCCAGCACCTCGGCCACCCGCCCCCGGGTATGCAGGGCAATATTGCCCAACCCGAGCAGGGCGAGCGTGGTCACCGGCAGCAACAGATGGCGCGCTCGCAATGCCCAATCTGCTTCCTCGGCAGCGAGCCCCGGCGTCCAGGCGCAGCAGACCGGCAACAGCGGCCAGTGCACCGCAAACAGCGCCAGCAGCAACAGGCCGACCCAGAAGGTGGGCAGGGAGGCGAGCAGATAGGCAAACCGGCAAATCAGGCGATCGGGCCAGCGATTGAGATAGCGACCGGCGCAGAGGCCCAGCAAAATCCCGAAATAGCCGGAGAGCAGCCAGGCGCCCGCCAGCAGCAGGAAAGAGGCAGCAAAGCGCTGGCCTATGACTTCACCCACAGGCGCGTTGTAGAGCATGGAGTAACCGAGATCCCCATGCAGCACTTGGCTAAACCAGTGCCAATAGCGCAGCCAGAGCGGCTGATCCAGCCCCCAGCGGGCGGCGATGCGGGCGTACTGCTCCGGCGGCACATGGAGCAGATCGTTGCCGATATAGGCCTTGATGGGGTCGATGGGGGAGTAACTCAGCAGCACAAAGGTGGCGACCGAGACCAGACAGAGCAGCCCTGCCAGACGCAGCAGGGCTTTTAGAGTGGCAGTCATCATAGTGGGGAACTTAACGGCACGTCCACCGCCAATCCTGCAGGTTGTTGAGCAGTGACCAGCTACCGTGGATTTCCGGCGCCCCCTTGCCAAGGTCGATGCAGCGATTGGCCAGATAAGTGTGCTGCACGTTGAGCAGCCAGGCCCAGGCCGCATCTCCCTGCACTCCGGCGCCGGTCTTGCCATCCCACTCCACCTGCTGCCAGAACGGCACGGCCGCCTGCCAGTTCGGGGCATCCAGCGCCTGCTTGAGGTGGCTATCCACCACAGGGTTGCTGTAATAACCCGGGTTGTAGAACTCCACGCCGGCGGAACCGCTCTGGTAGTGGTGATAGAGCTCCATGGGATCCAGACTCCCCCACCCCATCAGCACCGGATTGGCGTGCATCTCCCGCTCCACCTGCTCCCAGCTGCCGGACTTGAGGCTCACCTCAAGGCCGATGGGTTTGAGCATGGCGCGCACCGCTTCCGCCAAATCCCGGCGGGTGCTGTCGCCACTGGTGTACCAGAGGGTAAAGGCGGCTCTCAGGTCGCCCTTGTGGCGAATACCGTCACTGCCCATCTTCCAGCCAGCCTCATCGAGCAGGGCGTTGGCATGGGCGGCATCGCCATCCTTAAAGGCGGTGGCTTTATTCAGCCATGGCAAGCCTTCTACCGCGCTGTAAGCGGGGATGGCGTGCCTTTCCAGCAGCTGGTCGGCCAGCAACTTGCGGTCGATGGCGTAGTTGATAGCGCGGCGCACCGCCACGTCCGAGGTCACGTCGTTGCCGATGGGATAACCCTTGGCATCCTTGCCACCCGCAGGCGGAATAGGGAAGACGATGCCACGGTTCTCCACGCTCGGCCGCACCCAGAGTTTGAGGGAAGCAGGCACGGTAGGCGCCAGCGACGGAGCAATGCGCACCACATCAAGCTGGCTGCTCTGGGCGGCAGCGTAGGCGCTCTCTTCGTCGATAAAGACAAACACCAGCCGCTTGAAGTCATTGCTGCCACCGGCGTAATAGGGGTTGGCCTCCACCACCAGCTGTTGACCGGGCAGGAAGCTCACCAGCCGGTAAGGGCCGGCGCCGACCGGATGGCGAGCGTAAGCTTTTGCGTCGTAATCCCGCTTCGACACTATCCCGAGCGATCCCAGCACGTTGACGAAGGTGCTCTGGGGGGCGCTAAGAGTCATGGCAACCTCGGTAGGCGAGAGCACTTTGGCCGAGACAAAGTTGCCCATATCGATCTTGCCGCCACCCTTGGCTGCGCTGTTGTAGGTGAAGGCCACGTCTTCGGCGGTGAGGGGCGCGCCGTTGGAGAATGTCAGGTTCGGCTTGAGGCGGATAAGCCACCCCTTGCCATCCTTGCTCGGGGTCACCGATTGGGTGAGCACGTTTTGCCAGCTGAGATCGGCGTTCTGTTTGAGCAGCGGACTGTGCAGCAACAGGTAGCTGCCGTGACTCCAGCCAAGCAGAGGGTCAAACCCTTCGGTGGGCTCACTGCCAATGGCGAGCTTGAGTTCGGCGGGGACGGGCTGGGCAGCCAGCGCCATGGTAGAGAAACCGCCCGAGAGCAGGGCCAGCAGGGGCAGTGCCCGCACCAGGACTGGCGCACCAAGCAGGCCATCGACGCGGCCATGTTCAATCTTCATCATGATCCTTGTTCCCAGGATTCACTCGCAGAGATGCAACGCCACCTCAATGAGGCGAGTGAGGGGCCCATGCCGGCCCCTGTGTCAAACTGACGCGCCCGGTTGTCGGCACGCCTTGGTCTCAGGACTTTCGTCCCCCGAACAGTCGTCGGCGCCCCAGATCCACGCCGCCCTCCCCCTGCTGCACCGGAAGCGAAAGCAACATCTTGAGGGTGCTGCTCACCAGCGCCCGCCCCTCGTCGGCCCCCAGATGCGGGTCGATGGGGGACATGAGCGAGCAGGCCAGCAACTGCCCCGTCTCGGGCAAGGTCCCCACCATAAAGGTCAGGTTGCCGCAGGGGAGCTGCAGGGCGAGCCGATCGCGGCTGCCACGCACCGGCCAAAGCTGATCCGGCCCCGGCAGCACTACCACGCTCAGCATCCAGGGGGTGAGCACGCAGCCGAGCCACTGACCTTCAAACAGGGTGCACTGCGCCACTATCGGCATGGCCGGGTGGTAGAACGGCAGGGCCTGCATCTCTTCTCTGGCGATCCGTTCGTACTGGGCCACCAAGCGCGGTGCGGGATTGGTGGCAAAACCGGCAAACTCCTGCGCCGACTCTGTCGCGACTTCGTTCACTGCCTCATTCACAATGGATTGCGCCATAGGCCCTCCCGCGCTCGCTCGGCTTTCTCCTGCTCAGAGAGCGGGATGGCCGGTGCTCCCAGACTGGCCAGCAGGGTCAGGATCCGATCCGTCGCCTCCCCCAGCGCAGCCGCCACCACGGGAGTGAGGCCGATGCGGGGCTCGAGGGATGCGGGCTCGACCCCGATCAGGGTGAGCCGCCTGGGGGATTCCCCCGTCATGTGCAGCGCCGAGAGCACGTCCGCCAGCCCCAGCTGGTGCGGGGAGATCTTGCGACCGAACAGGGTCGGGATCGCCTTATCTTTCAGGGTCACCACGGTACCCGGCGGATTGCCGCTGCGCACCGCGTCCGCCAGTATGATGTGGTCGCGACTGGCCATCGCTTCGAGCAACTCCATGCCGGCGGTACCGCCGTCGAGCAGCTCGATGCCGGGGGCGAAGCGGTAGTTGCGCTCCAGCCCCTCGACGATCCGCACGCCGACGGCCTCGTCGCTCAAGAGCAAGTTGCCCACGCCCAGGATCAGGGTGTTCATCACAGCACCTTCACCTGAGTCACGTCGCCGCTCTGGGTATCCACCACGTGCACCGCGCAGGACATGCAGGGATCGAACGAGTGGATGGTGCGCACCACCTCCAGCGGCTTGGCAGGATCCGCCACCGGGGTGCCTACCAGGGATTGCTCGTAGGGGCCGGGCTCGTCGTTGAAGTTGCGCGGACCCGAGTTCCAGGTCGACGGCACCACCGCCTGATAGTTCTCTATCTTGCCGCCCTTGATGACTACCCAGTGGGAGAGCATGCCGCGTGGCGCCTCTTCAAAGCCCACCCCGCGAAACTCCTTGTCCGCCGGGATCTCGGTCTTGATGTAGGCGCTGACATCCCCCTTGCCGATATTGTCCACCAGCGCCTGCCACTGGTGAGACAGGGTGTCTTTGAGCACGCAACAGCGCACCGCCCGGCCGATGATGCGGCCCAGGGTGGAGTGCAGCTGTTCGGTCTTGATGGCCGAGCCGGTGAGCGTCTTGTAGAGACCGTTCAGCTGATCGAAATGCGCCACCGTCTCCGGGTGCTTGGCGGCGAGCTTGACCAAGAGGTCTGCGAGCGGCCCCACCTCCACCACCTTGCCGTAGAAGGTGGGGGATTTGACCCAGGAGTACTTGCCATCATCCTGCCAGCCGGTGTAGTTGGGCTCGGTCTTGCCCTCCCAGGGTTTGAGGGGGGCGTCATCCTTGTACCAGGCGTGCTTGTTGCTCTCGGCGATGCCATCCATCAGCCAGGCATCCTGATGGCTCTCGATGGGGCGATAGCCGGCCAGATCGCCGTTCTCGATGTAGCCCCCCGGCATCAGGAAGCTGCCGCCGTCACCGTCGGTGGGCAGCTCCGGCACGCTCAGGTAGTGCCTGGCCCCCTGCCCCAGGTTCAGCCACTCGGGGTAGTGGGCGGCGATGATGGCGGCATCCACCTTGTAGACCTGCTCGATGAACTCGCCGAGCCGGTCGATAAAGCTCTTCACATAGAGCAACCGCTCGAGGTTCAGCACGCTCGGCGCATCCAGGTTGATGGGGTTGGCCACCCCGCCCACCGCCAGGTTCTGGATGTGGGGGGTCTTGCCACCGAGGATGGCGACGATGCGGTTGGCATCGCGCTGGCACTCCAGCGCCTGCAGGTAGTGGGCCACGGCGATGAGGTTCACCTCCGGGCTCAGCTTCATCGCCTTGTGGCCCCAGTAGCCGTTGGCGAAGATGCCGAGCTGGCCACTCGCCACCAGGGCGCGGATCTTCTCCTGCACCTTGGTCAGCTCATCGGCGCTGTTGAGGGACCAGGTCGATACCCCCTTGAGCAGGTCGGCCGCCTTCTGCGGGTTGGCCTCAAGGGCCGCCGTGATGTCCACCCAGTCCAGCGCGGAGAGCTGATAGAAGTGGACGATGTGATCGTGGATGTTGTGGGCCGCGATGATGAGGTTGCGGATAAACTGGGCATTGACCGGCACCTTGGCGCCGATGGCGTTCTCCACCGCCCGCACCGAGGCGATGGCGTGAATGGAGGTGCACACCCCGCAGATGCGCTGCACTATCATCCAGGCATCGCGCGGGTCGTTGTCCTTGACGATCTCCTCCATCCCGCGCCACATGGTGCCAGACGACCAGGCCTTGGTGACGACGCCGCCTTCGATTTCACAGTCGATACGCAGGTGACCCTCGATGCGGGTGATGGGGTCTATGGTGATACGTTGGCTCATACGTTGGCTTTCCCTCGGGCCTGATAATCTTGGTGAACACGTTCAAGTGATGGCAGTACCGGCAGCAGCCGGATCAGCAGCAAATAGGCACACACCTCGATGGCGACGAAGCCCAGGGAGATCAGCACTTCCGCCGCGGAGGGGAAGTAGTGGTAGCCATTGCCGGGGTTGAAGGCGAGCAGGGAGTAGTCCAGTCGCCAGAGGGCGGCGCCCAGCAGCATGCTGAGGGCCCCCAGGAACAACATGCGCGAATCGCGGCGGCTCTTATCCCAGTGGAACACCAGCAGCGGGAAGATCATCAGCACGATCTCGCTCCAGAACATCAAGGCGTAGCGATTCCACTGGGAGAGGTACTCCGACTTGTCGTTGATGACGATCTCGGCAAAGCGCAGCGCCACGAACAGGATCAGGAAGATGTCGATCACCTGGGTCAGCTTGTAGAAGAGCGACTTCTCGTTGGGGCCGCGCCCCGCCAGCCCCGCCTGCACCAAAGATCCTTCAAACACGACTATGGAGAAGCCCATGATGAAGGCGGTGAGAAGCGAAAAGACCGGCAGCAGCTCGTAGCTTTGCCAGAGCGGATGGATCTTCTCCCCCGCCACTATCATCAAAGAGCCCATCGAGGATTGGTGCATGGTGGGCAGCAGGGCCCCCAGCGCCAGGATGAAGAACATGATCTTGTTGAGCCGCGCCATGGAGGCCTTCCAGCCGAACTTCTCCAGGAGCACGGGCGCAAACTCCAGCGCCATCACCCCGATGTAGATGGTCATGCAGACCGCCGTCTCGAACAGCACCGAGGAGGTGTTGAAGAAACCCGGAATGTAGAAGTAGGGCAGGTTCCAGTAACGCCCCACGTCGATGGTGATGGAGAGGCCCCCCAACGAATAGCCAAACAGACTTGCCAGCAGGGCCGGCCTTACCAGGGGGTGATACTCGCCCCGGTTGAAGACGTAAACCGCCCAGGCCAGTGCCCAGCCACCGCAGGCGAAACCGGTGCCAATCAAAAGGTCAAAGGAGATCCAGAGCCCCCAGGGGTAGCCGCCGTTCAAGTCGGTGACCGAGCCCAGCCCGAAGATGAGGCGCTTGAGAATAAGCATGCCGCACAGGATGACGAACGGCGCCAGCACCATGACCGGCCAACTGACCAGCCGGCCCCCCAGCGGATGTGCCTTGTGATTACTCATGGTCCTTGCCTCCCGTATTCTGGTCATGACCCTTGCTCTGACCATGGCTGGCATCATCCCCCTCTCCCCCGCCATGCTGCTTGGCATTGCGGCGAATAAGCACCGAGAGCCCGGTCAGCACCACCAGCGGCAGCACCATCCCCTTGTAGAGGGTGTGCTGGATGTGCTCGGAGCGGGCACCGGAGGAGAGCTCCGGCAAGTCAGGCATGTCGAGCTTGGTGTAGGGCACCCCGGCCAGCACCAGCACCTGGGTGCCGCCCCCCTCCTTCTCGCCATAGACGTAAGGCTGGTAGTTGGGCACTTCATGCAGGTAGGGATCGTTGGCGCTGAAGGTCTGGCGCGGGTAGGCATATTCGCTACCCGGGGTGGCCAGCAGCCGGCGCTTGGCCTCGGCCATCAGCGCCTCGCGGGTGCCGAAGATGACGGCGCCGGTGGGGCACACCTCGACACAGCCGGGCAATTTGCCCTGATCGATGCGCTCAAGCCCCTTCTGGTTGCAGAGCTCGCACTTGTGGATCGCCCCGAACGGGTTGTCGTAGTCATATTTGGGCACGTCGAACGGGCAGCCCACCATGCAGTAACGGCAACCGGTACAGACGCTCGGGTCGTAGTGAACGATACCGGTCTTGGGATCCTTGGTCAGCGCCTGCACCGGGCAGACGGAGACGCAGTTGGGATCGACACAGTGCATGCACTGCTTCTTGATGTAGGCATAGCCATCCACCAGCTGATCCTTGTGCTCACCCGCGCCGCTCTTCCACACCTGAATGATGTTGTTGGTGTAGGGGCTCAGTTTGTCGTTGTTGGACCAGGTCGCTTCCCCGGCCGGATTGGCCGGGTTGCCGTTGAGGCGCTGGCACTCCGCCACGCAGGCCTGGCAGCC
>NZ_CAWMFQ010000266.1:46812-47494 GCF_963866995.1 Aeromonas sp. ZOR0002
AGCATGCCGAGCGCACCGGGAATGGGCGGCTTGTTCTCGGCCGCCGCCAGCGCGGTGCCGGAAACGGTGGTGCCCGCCGCCAGCGCACCGACGGAGGCGAATTTGAGGAAGTTGCGTCTGTTCACGGTCACTCCTCCCGTGAGGTGTGCTGCCCGGCTTCATGGCGCTTCTGCTGGCGACCGAGCTCGCGCACCGTCATCAGACTCACCCCGACCAGCACCCCGAGCGCCCCACCGATAAGGCCGGTGGCGGTGGGCGACATGTGTCCTCCCTCCTGGATAGCCACGTCGGGCTTGTTCACCCGCGGGGTGGGATTCTCCACCTTGGCGAGCTGGAAGATCCCCTTGCTGAAACCCACTCCCTGCTCGTTGCAGCCGTAGCAGGGGTGGCCTATGCCCACCGGCCAGATGCCACCGCCCACGTCGCAGAACTCCAGGGTCGAGCAGTTGCCGTAGGTCTCCGGCCCCTTGCAGCCCAGGTGATAGAGACACCAGCCCTGACGGTGGCCCTCATCGCCAAACTCCTTGGCGAAACGGCCGGCATCGAAGTGCGGACGGCGCTCGCAGTTTTCGTGGATGAGCCGCTCATAGGCAAACAGCGGCCGCTTCTTGGCATCGAGCGCCGGCAGCTTGCCGTAGGTGATGTAGTAAGCGACCGTGGTGAGGAAATTGTGGGGGTTGGG
>NZ_CAWMFQ010000267.1:0-3079 GCF_963866995.1 Aeromonas sp. ZOR0002
AATCACAATCCGGGACTCTACCAACTGAGCTACAGCCACCACTGAAATCTACCTTCGATACAGCAATCAAACTCATGTGTATCGATGGCGCGCCCTGCAGGATTCGAACTCTTATATGGTACACATAAAAGATCGAAAGTTAGCGTGAACCTCCAACAAGAAGCCACTAACCACTTATGCACTACGCAATAAAAAAGCTAAATTTGTTTAAAATCAATACATTACTATTGTTAATGCATGACCTAACCAACAGAAGCGAAGAGTAAAACATTCAGTCATGAATGTCAATGTTGCGATAAACTATTTACGCACTTAAGTGCATATGTGGATCGCTCAATCAGTGCGTATGAGTGTGTATGTAGGGCTATGAGCTATTTTTCAGGAACACTGATTATGCCAAATCAGCTGGCATCGCGCCCAATGATAGAAGTCACGCACCAACACAGCGAAACTACATGACCTGCAAATGCCGGACATCTGGGGTCATGTAGTTGTATGCGACTTATATATAGAAGGGATGACATTAGCGGGCCGATGTGGAACTCCCCAACGTCCTCAACACCTCCTCCACGGCAGCCAACCGTCCTCGTAAGGACTGAAATTCCTGACTGGTGTGCCTAAGCACATTATCAATGGTCGTCTCTAGCGCGGGGAAATCTGTTCGTAGCTCGCAATATTCGGCGAACGTAGCCTGGTATTCCTGGAGCTCAAATCGATAAGAGCGTGCCCTAGCCTCCAGCACCTTGATCCCTTCATTTCTCACATCCACGACGGCCTTTTGCTCGACCGGAGTTACCGGAACCTCTGAGCTTGGTAGATCTTCCTGAAAAGTTACCTTATCAAAAAGTGGTGTTTTGACGTAATTTGGGCGAAACCATTTATTGCCCACACTGCGCCTATTCAAAAGACCCATACCGACCAACTTGTTCAGATGGCGGTATATGAGTCCATAGTATTTATGTTTTGATGGGCGCTTGAACTTGTCACCAAATACCGCGATTACGCACTCCTGTGCAGTGAAATCGTTCAGCTGTAACCGAATTAGTGCAGTGTAGAGTATGGTTGGAAGCCACACAGTTTGGGAGCCCATAGGTAACCCTCAGTCTCGAAAGACAACAATTAGTAGGAATCAAAATCAGGGTGGGGATTATAGTCCTCATCATTGGGTCAGACAACCTGAGAAATAATAGTAAGAGCCTACGATGTTACTCATTGGCCCCATTGGGGCCATGGTTAAAGGCGGTAATATTTTTCGGGAAATTAATTGTTTTCTTAAATATAAATAGATTTGTAGACTAATTTGTTTATATCTTTCTCTCTATCATATGGGTACAGATCTCGATAAACAGAGGCTGCCAAGTCAGAAACTTCCTTGCTAAGAATCTCAAGAGCATCATCTTTTTCAACATTATTGAAAATAGACTGAACCTCATCTGGAGATTTTAGTGAATCTCTTAGAGCTTTATCATCCTTTAACTTTTGAAGCCAGAGATCAAGCCTGTGAAGAAGTAGCAGGGGGAAATATTCAGGACATGTCAGTTGAGCATCCATGTGATACGCAATGCTAGTTAAGTCAAAGCTTGTAAGCTTCTTGGCTACTTTCTTTTTATAATCTGGCATATCGGCCACAATATTCTTCATTAACCGAACGACTTTCTTAAGGTTTCCTCCATGAATAGAGTCCTTATCATCAACTTTCTTAATGTGAAGGAAAGGTTTGTTTTCTATGAACTCATGTTTTTCTTTATCGTATATTCTGACGCATCGGTCATGCTGTTTGCCTGAGCGCTGATAATCATGAGAGTCATGCCAACAGCTTGGCACAATATCAATCTTTCGAGCCAGGCTACCTCCACTCATTGATATGGATTTCTTATTCGAGCAGTCTACTGTTGCTTGATAGTATCTGCTTGTCAGTTTAACTTCTGATGCTAAGCGAATTTCTTTTACTTGATCGAGCATGGGCCTTTTGTCAGGCGCATCAGTATAGTTAGTTGATGGAAGAACTGGTAGTTGGACGAGGATTACATCATTTTTAAGAATCAACATATCGACATCAGAGTGTCCTTCAATATGAATATCTAAAGCTACAGAACCTTGAAGCTTGAATTCAGTATTAATCCGGTCTTTTTCGAGCATGCCAACCAATGTATTAGCTACACGTTCCCCTTCATCTATTGAAACTTGTGTTGATTTAGCGCTCACTGGTGCCATCGCACCAATTACATACTTGATAGCATCACTGTCTTTGACCTTTTCATAACTTTCTTGTGGACGATAATCATATGCAGCAGATAATGCAGTATAACCTTGATCAAGTGCATAGCGCTGAGCCGTACCCTGACGCCTTTCCTTCAATTTTTTCAAACGGTCACTAAAGTTGATCATTTATCACCTCGTGTCAGGTACATTTTTCCGAAAGTTCTTCTTCCATTACTATTAAAATATGCAGCTTCACCAGAAGTTAGCTCCTTATCAAAGATAACTTCACAGTAACCTCTATGTGAGTTCAACTCATGAAACTGAGATGCATCAGGAGAATTACTATAACTATAATGAAGAACCCAGCCACCACGGGTTCCTGATTTTTTGGCAAGAGTTGCCGTATAGCTTTCGCTGGAGCTTTTTTTGGTTTTTAAGTTTATAGAAATCTTTTCCCAACGCTGCTCAATATCAATTTCAGCTTCCCAGTTATACTTTATAACACCGTCATCTTCGGAGAGTGTTTCACCTCTGACAGACCAAACACCATTTAAATCTGGAATTTTAAATAGTGGCACTTTCCATACATAGTTATTAAAAATCCAATGTAAGGCAAAATATACAACAGCAGTTGAAACTGTTGCTCCAGCCATAAAACTGAAACCATCTACTTGGTGCAACCATAGAATAACGCTTGATATCAAACCAGTAAGAATAACTGATGCAGTTCCGAGATATCGACCTATTGTCGCTCTACTATGACCAAAAACAGCGTAATCATGCATATGCCAATCCTTTCATGCGTAATAACATAATCCTGCTATTCATCGCTCTTTATTGGCTTGTGCCAAGATGCTGGCAGCCAGGGTCTTTGACG
>NZ_CAWMFQ010000268.1:0-1255 GCF_963866995.1 Aeromonas sp. ZOR0002
GTGCCCTCCAGCATGTTCCAGCCGAGCTTGAACTCCACCGTGATGGAGGAGCGCCCCTTGCGGGTCACCGAGTTGATGTTCTTGATGCCGCTGATGCCGGAGAGCTGATCCTCGATGGGCTTGGTGACCTGGCTCTCCATCACCTCGGGGGCCGCCCCCTCATAGGTGGTGGTGATGGAGACGGACGGGGTCTGCACATCCGGCATCTCCCGCACGGTGAGTTTGCTGAAGGCCACCAGGCCGAACACGGTGAGCAGGGCGCTGATGACCACCGCCACCAGGGGACGGCGTACTGAGATATCGGAGAGCCACATCAGCCTTTCACCTCGCCCAGATCACGTACCTGGGCGCCGTCGCGCAGATTGACCAGCCCCTCCACCGCGATGCGATCGCCGACGTTCAACCCCTTGAGCACCCAGACGGCCTCGCCATGGGTGTCGCCAAGCTCCACCGGCACCCGCTTCACCCGTCCGTCCGCCTCCAGGCGATAGACGAAGCGCTGCTCGCCGGCGTACTCCACCGACTGGGCGGGGATCAGGGTCATCTTCTGGGGTGGCAGAGAGAGATCCACGTTCATCAGCATGCCGGGACGCAGCTGGCCGCCGGTGTTGGGCAGGATGACGCGGGCCTTGATGTTCTGGGTGTCGCTGGAGATCCGGCTGTCGAGGGTCTCCAGCACGCCGGAAAAGGATTGATCCGGCCAGGCCGAGCTGGTTGCCGTCACCGCCATGCCTGGGCGCAGCAGGGAGAGGTAGCGCTCGGGCACCGCCAGATCGAGCCGCAGTTTTGCCAGCTCGTCCAGATGCAAGAGCACGTCGCCGCTGTTGACCAGGGCTCCTTCGCTGAGATCGATGAGGCTGACGGTGCCGTCGAAGGGGGCGGCCAGGGTGCGCAGGGAGAGCTCGTAACGGGCCGCATCGACCCGGGCCTGGGCCTGGGCAACAGTCGCCTCCTGCCCCTCCAGCTCCGAGGTGGTGACGGCGCCTCGCGCCACCAGCTTGCGCATGTCCCGCAGCTTGCGAGCCTCGTCGCGCACGCTGGCGCTCTGCTCGGCCAGCTCCGCCTGCTGCTTGCCCGCATCCAGGGCGATCAGGGTCTGCCCCTGTTTGACCTGCTGGCCGGAACTCACCGCGATGGTGGCAATGCGGCCGGTCACCTCGGGGCTGATGGCCACGGAGCGATTGGCCGCAAGCTTGCTCACCAGCTTGATGGAGGGCTCGGCCAGACTCTGCCTGACGGTTTCGGCCCTACTGTG
>NZ_CAWMFQ010000269.1:0-2328 GCF_963866995.1 Aeromonas sp. ZOR0002
CCGGCCGCTATCAGGCGTGGCAGGCGTATCAGTCGCGCCCCGATCCGCTGGCGGGATTGAGCACGCGGGATCTGCAGGACAAGGAGCTGGGCGCCCTGCACCAGCGCCTGCAAGCCAACCCCACCGATCTCGACGGCTGGGCGGCGCTCGGCCAGCTCTATCTCTATCGGGACGAGTACGACAACGCCCTGCTCGCCTACCAGCGCCTCGCCCTGCAAGAAGGGGGCGCCAGCGCGGCGACTCAAGCCGCACAGGCTACCGTTCTCTACTATCAGGCAGGCCAGCAGCTCACCCCGGAGGCGCTGCGTCTGCTTGATAGCGCCCTCAAGCAGGACAAAGGCGAGGTGAGCGCCCTGATGCTGCTCGCCTCCGATCACTTCCTGCATGGTCGCTACAGCCAGGCCATTGCGCTGTGGCAGCAACTGCTCGATGAAGAGCGACCCCGTATCAACCGGACCGCGCTGATCGAGGCCATTCAGACCGCGCGGATGATGGGAGGATGACGCGGGGCAAAACAGCGATAATGCAGCGGGCCATCTTCCCTGCCGGGCGCCGTTTTTATCGCCATGGTCGCCATTAACGACCCCTTCATCATCCCAAGGCGCCGAAAGGTGCAAAAAGAGTCGTCATCCCGCCCCTCGCCAGCATATAGTGCGCCCCCGTGGTGGCGTGTCTGGCATGGCCTGACAGGCCTCTATGACTCCCTTTTGCGGGCCCAATAGCCCCGATGCGGGGGATTTCAAGGTGCGCCAACCCATAAAATGGAAATATCCGGCCACCAGACGTTGTGAAGCGTCAATTACCGTCATATAACTTAGCCAAATGTCCCTGTGAGTCGTAGTAGAGTCAAATCATGAACCTTCGTCCTTTTCTTCCCTTGCTGCTCGGCGCCTTCCTCCTTCCCGCCAGCATGGAAAGCGCCCATGCCAACCCGTTTTCTGCGACCTCTTCTTCCACCAACAGCCTGCTCGAACCCCGCAGCAACCTGCCGCTGAGATCCGATGCCTACGTGGTCGTCAACCCGAAAACCGGCGAGACACTGGCAGAGCGCAACGCCAACCGGGTGATGTCCATCGCCTCCATCACCAAGCTGATGACAGCGCTGGTGGTACTGGATGGCAATCAGCGCCTCAACGAGACCCTCACCGTCACCATGGATGACGTGGACAGACTCAAGGGCACGGGGTCGCGCCTCGCGGTGGGCTCTCGCCTGAGCCGCGCCGACATGCTGCACATCGCCCTGATGTCCTCTGAAAACCGCGCAGCCTCAGCTTTGGGACGGCACTACCCGGGTGGCCGCAAAGCCTTTATCGAGGCAATGAATGCCAAGGCCCGCATGCTCGGCATGTGGAGCACCCATTTCGCCGACAGCACCGGGCTCAACCCCCGCAACGTCTCCACCGCACACGATCTCGCCAAACTGGCTGCTGCCGCATCCACCTACCCGCTGATCCGCCAGTACACCGCCTCCGAGCAGCGTCTGGTACGCAACGGCAAGCGCCAGCTGCACTACCTCAACTCCAACCGCCTGGTACGGGAAGGAAGCTGGCCCATTCTGGTCTCCAAGACCGGTTATATCCGCGAGGCGGGGCGCTGCCTGGTCATGGGAACCCGGGTCAACAACGAGCCCGTGGTCATGGTGCTGCTTCACGCCAACACCACGGATGAACGGGTCGCCGATGCCAGAAAGATCAAGAGCTGGCTGGAAACCTCGGGCCGCATGACCCTGACGGCGCAGTCCACTCCCCAGCCCGGGCTCTTCAGCAGCCAGTAACGGCTACGAGAACAAGGGCCCCCAACCGGCAGGTGCGGGGGCCTTTTTCATGAGTGGCAATCACCGCCTGCTGCCTCTTTCTGCTCCCCCAGTGATCCCGACCGTATGGTGCTTCGTTAAGGAGGCAGAGAGAAACCAAGGGCATCAACAGGGCCGCCACATGCACCTCAAACCCCATCTACCCGAGAAGATCTGTCCCGTCTGCCAGCGTCTTTTTGCCTGGCGGCGCAAGTGGGCCCGCTGCTGGCAGGAAGTGCGCTATTGCAGCGAACGCTGCCGTCGTCGAAAGGAGCACCCCTGATGGAGCTGCGCCTCATTCTCGGAGATCAACTGAACGCAGGTCATAGCTGGTTTCGCACGCCGGATCCCGCTGTCTGCTACCTGATGGCGGAGCTGCGCCAGGAGACGGACTACTGCCGCCACCATCGCCAGAAGGTGCTCGCCTTCTTTGCCGCCATGCGCGCCTTCGCCGCCGCCCTCACCAAGGCGGGCCACCGGGTCTGCTACCTGACTCTCGATGAGAGCGCCCCCTGGCCCGATTTGCCGAGCTTGCT
>NZ_CAWMFQ010000269.1:2382-5878 GCF_963866995.1 Aeromonas sp. ZOR0002
GCTCGAAGCGCATCAGGCCGAGCGCTTCGCCTGGCAGAGCCCGGACGAGTGGCGCCTTGCAAGCCAGCTGACCCAGTGGGCCTCAGGCCTTGCCATCCCGACCGCTGAGGTGGACAGCGAACATTTTCTCACCCCCCGCGATGGCTGGCGACGCTACCCCCACAGCCGGATGGAGTTCTTCTACCGCGCCCTGCGAAAGCAGTACCGGGTGTTGCTCGATGAGCGCGGCCAGCCCCTTGGGGGGCGCTGGAACTTCGATGCCGAGAATCGCGCCAAATTGCCGGCGAGCCAACCCATCCCGGCGCCCCTCACCTTTGCCAACGAGGTGAGCGACATCGATGCCATGCTGACTCGCCACGGCATTGCCACCATTGGCAGTGCCGATGCCGACGCCCTGCCCTGGCCCGTCACCCGGCGCCAGAGCCGCGCACTGCTTGAACACTTCCTTGCACACTGCCTGCCCCACTTCGGCCGCTATCAGGACGCCCTGAGCGAACGGGGCTGGAGCCTGTTCCACAGCCGCTTGTCGTTTTCCATGAACAGCAAGATGCTCCATCCCCTCGAGGTGATCCGCGCTGCGCAAGCTCACTGGCAGGCCAATCAGGCCACTATTTCCCTGGCGCAGGTGGAGGGGTTCATCCGCCAGATCCTCGGCTGGCGCGAGTTTGTCCGCGCCCTCTACTGGGAAAAGATGCCCGAGTATCGGCGCACCAACTTTCTCGGGGCCGAACGACCCCTGCCCGGTTTTTTCTGGAATGGAGAAACCAGCATGGCCTGCGTACGTCACGCCATTCGACAGTCTCTGGAGCACGCCTATGCCCACCATATCCAGCGGCTGATGGTGACCGGCAACTTCGCCCTGCTGGCGGGGCTCCACCCTGACGAGGTGGATGCCTGGTATCTGGGCATCTATGTGGATGCCATTGAGTGGGTGGAGCTGCCCAACACCCGCGGCATGAGCCAGTTTGCCGATGGCGGTCTGATGGGCAGCAAGCCCTACGCCAGCAGCGGCGCCTATCTCGAGCGGATGGGCCACTACTGCAAGGGGTGTCACTATCAGGTGAAGGCCCGCAGCGGGCCGGACAGCTGCCCCTTCAACAGCCTCTATTGGCACTTTCTCTGGCGCAACAGGGACAAACTTGGCAACAACCCTCGCCTCGCCCTGCCCTATGCCAACTGGGATGGCCAAACCACAGAACAGCAGCAAGCCATCCTGATGACGGCAGAGCATCATCTGCTCCACCTGGAGCGGCTCTGAATCGACCGGATTTCATGCCAGAAAGTGAGCAAATGACAACATTGAGAGCCAGTTAACAAAATGTGAATAGCAATAACCACCAATGACATCGACACCAGTTGAATATCCTGTGGCGGCTGATTAAGGTGAAGGCCCCAGTCAAGGAGAGACAAGATGGACATAGTGGTACTCGGTGGTGGCGTGGTCGGTGTGACCAGCGCCTGGTATCTGGCCAAGGCCGGTCACAAGGTGACCCTGCTGGAGCGGCGTGACGGGGTGGCCCTTGAAACCAGCCATGCCAACGCGGGTCAGATCTCCCCGGGTTATGCTTCCCCCTGGGCTGCCCCCGGCATTCCCCTCAAGGCCGCCAAATGGCTGCTGCAAAAGCACGCCCCCTTCACGGTGCGACCCACCTCGGACCCCTTCCAGCTGCGCTGGATGCTGAAGATGTTCGCTAACTGCACGCCGGCAGCCTATGCAGTCAACAAGGGGCGCATGGTGCGGCTGGCCGAGTACAGCCGCGACTGCATGAAGCAGTTGCGGGGCGAGCTGGCGCTCGACTACGAAGGGCGCCAGCTCGGCACCCTGCAACTGTTTCGCAGTCAGGCGCAGCTCGATGCCAGCCAGCGCGACATCGCCGTGCTCGAGGAGTACGGCGTCCCCTATCAGTCTCTGAATGCCGACGGCTGCGAGGAGGTCGAGCCCGCCCTGGCAAGGGTGCGTGGCAAGGTGGTGGGGGGCCTGCGCCTGCCGGGGGACGAGACGGGGGATTGCTTCCGCTTCACCCAAGCCCTGGCTGACGAGGCCCGCAAGCTCGGGGTGAGCTTCGTCTTCAACTGCGCCATCGACGAGGTCGAGATCGCGAAGGGACGCGCCGTAGCGGTCCGTGCCGGCGAGCAGCGCTTCCAGGCCGACGCCATCGTCTGTGCCCTCGGCAGTTATGGCACCGGCTTCCTGCGCCCCCTCGGAATTGAGCTCCCCGTCTACCCGGTCAAGGGGTATTCCCTCACCCTGCCGATGACGGATGCCGAGGGTGCCCCGCGCAGCACCGTGCTGGACGAAACCTACAAGGTCGCCATTACCCGCTTCGACGAACGGATCCGGGTGGGCGGCATGGCCGAACTCTCGGGCTTCAACCTGGCGCTCAACCCCAGACGCCACGATACCCTGGCCATGGTGGTGAGGGATCTCTTCCCCCAGGGGGGAAATCTGGAGCAGGCCACCTTCTGGACCGGGCTGCGCCCCATGACGCCGGACGGCACGCCCCTGGTGGGCCCAAGTCCCATTCCCGGGCTCTGGCTCAATACCGGCCACGGCACCCTGGGCTGGACCATGGCGGCAGGATCGGGCCAGTTGCTCAGCGATCTCATCTCGGGCAATACCCCGGATATCAGCGACGAGGGGCTCACTCTGGCCCGCTACGGCTAGGCATTGGCCACCCGTCTGTGCAAGTCTGCGAAAGAAAGAGGGCGTGCCTGGCACGCCCTCTTTTTTCTTGCCCCCCTGGCTACGACGACACCGGGGTCGCCTCCTCGCTCGTCAGTCCGGGTTTCAGGGCCAGCGTGAAGAGCGCCGCCACCATGTCGGACTGGGTGATGATGCCCACCAGCTGCTCCCCCTCCACCACCGGCATGTGGTGCAGCCCCCCGTCGGAGAAGGCCTCCACCAGATCGTAGAGAGGCTGGTAGCGCCGAGCCGTCTGCACCTCCCGGGTCATCAGATCCGCGACCTGCTGCTGCTCAAGGGCCTCCTTCGCCCTCGGCTGGTGACCCGCCCGGTCGATCATCAGGTCGTGCAGGGTGATGATGCCGACCAGCCTCTCCCCCTCATCCACCACCGGCAGCGCCTTGATCTGGTGGTGGGAGAGCAGATGCCACGCTTCCATGGCGAGCGCCTGTGGCGTCGTCACGACGAGATCCCGCGACATCACATCCTGGCAGCGCACCGTCCCCACTCGCCCCCGCAGGGCGTGAAGCTGGGCCTCCTGCAGCAGCTCCTGCAAATCCTGGCGGCTGATGTCCAGCAGTTCCCCGTGTTTTTCCAGGGCAAAGTCGATGTCCTGAGTGGCGAGCCGGGCGCTCGGCTGGGGATCCGCCGTCTGGTGGCGATTGGGCGCCACCTTGCCGCCATGGGGATAACGACGCCCCAGGGCGCGGTTGTAGAGCAAGCCCAGACTCAGCAGCAACAGGGAGTTGAGCAGCACCGGCAGCAGCACGTAGCCGACCCCGAGCGCCCGGATCCCCTCGCCGCCGATGACGG
>NZ_CAWMFQ010000270.1:0-14452 GCF_963866995.1 Aeromonas sp. ZOR0002
CTTTTGTGGGCAACTGTCAGGTGAATACAATCTCCATACATCTTGATTTTGGCCTTTGGTAACTTGATGCTTACTTAAGCTTAAGCCTTATCAGCATCAAACTGCTCCACAATTGGCCTATCGTTATGATAAAAACGTAAATTTGATCCGTTCCATTATCGTGATTGGCAATTAAAAAGGTTGTTCGCCCCGATGAGGCGGTAGTATATTGCTAGAGGCATTTTTAAACCCTCTTATCACTTGATAATTAAGATATATATATATGGCAAAAGAAAAATACGGTTTAATACCACACAATGATAAAGACGTTTTATCTTTTAAAGCTATGTACGGAGAAAGTGTTTTAGAAGAGCTATTTTTAAATGCGGATAAGAAATTACCTAAGAGTAATAACTTAGGTCTCAAAGAACTACAAAAGCCTAGCACTCTTCAATTTACAACTGTTGATGACATTGAGCTTATTTTCAACTTCCAGCAGTATCTGAGTAAAAAACTACGTAGTAAAATAAATAACTGTCGACACAAAGAAACCGCTTTTCAAAATACTTTTGAGCATTTGATGGCGCTCTCAGAAAGCAATGAAAACCTCCCTATAGATACCTCTGTTATTGAGGATATAGTAGTCCAACTACAATCGCTTGCTCACCCCTCTCCCCAAAGGGTAAATTTCCACGGCATCATTGATGGAAAACATATTGGTAGTAAGCTCGATATATTGAAGATGTCGAATGACATTAACAATTCTGCACGTGACATCGCGACAAAACTGATTTCCCTGACAAATGAAGTATATCAATATCCGGATAGGTATACGCTTGTTGGAACATCGACTGAGTTCCTGTCACATCTAGCCAACCTTCTTTTAATTTATTTCCCTCTGGATATTACTGAACAATGGTTAGAGTTTGAAAAGAATGCTCGACATCATCCTGAAAAAAACACTCCCGATGATTTATTTATGGCAATCGGGACTAAAGTCTCAATGGAGTTTGGATGTTATCATCATATAGTCAAGACATTCCTCACCGCAGCCTATCTCATATTATTACACATTGAAGAGATATTCCCAGTAAAGGAACGTAGCAGGACATTATCCCCTGATGAATACATATTTTTTACACATAATCGCAGAACATTCGGAGAAGGAAAGACAAATAAATTAATGTCGATACCAATTTACTATAGGAATATTACCTACAAGATTTGGCTATACTATTGGCAACACTCTCAACCAAAATTTAAAAATGCTACCCCTGATACAATCGACGAACTACACGTGACTGGTCCGGAAATGATTATGGCGCTTGCCGAAGCGTTTCCTTATACGCGGATGGAATTCGATGGAAAATCCAGCGCAGATGACTTGGCTTCCAGGCGAAATCTTATTTCTGATATATACAAATACTCATCACTCGTTGACCACTACTTCAAGCACGAGGGCTGATGCTTTGACCAGCATGCATCACGCATGAGATAGTTCAAACCACGCATTGATTACTGTTACCTCCCCACTATCAGGAGGTAACAGTCATGCCCATCATCCCCCTACACTTCACTCGTAAAACCCTTGATGCCCTTCCTCCCCCTGCGAACGGGAAGCAGCAGGAGTACAAGGACGTAACGCATCCTCAACTTCGGGTCATGCGTTACCCTTCATCACTCTCTTTTCTGTTCAAGACCACCCATCGCTACCAGCCGATCTGTGAAACGCTTGGCACGTATCCATACATGTCGATCCAGGATGCTCGTAGCGCTGTTTATGAGCGAATGCAGGCACTCCAAAGCGGCACTTACTCGCTAGGCAAGAACAAACGGCTCGATGAGGTCTATCAAACCCTTTACCTCACCGACCTCAAGCTGAACAAACGTAATACGGCATCTGAGTTGTATAAGGTGAAGAAGTATATCCTGCCTCGCTTTGGCGACAGTAAGATCGGAAAAATCGAGCGGCAGGACATTGAATCGTTCAAGCTCGACCTCTGTGCTCATCTCCAGCCATCCAGCGTAAACAAGATCCTCGCCGCCCTCTCCCGCATGTTCACGCTGTCGGTCGAACATGGCTATCTAGCTTCTAGCCCCATGAACGGGATAAAGAGACTCAAAGAAAACAACCAGCGTCACCGAGTCCTCACCACGGATGAACGTCAGGGGTTTATCACGGCATGCCATGCGCTACAAACACCTGGGGCCAACTCCTTGTTGCTTTCCCTCTATACAGGGATGCGGATCGGTGAAGTGCTCTCGATCAAGAATTCGAACGTTCATCTTGATGCTGGTTATCTCGTCCTTCCCCTCACCAAAAACGGCCAACAGCACGTTGTACCGTTATCGACGTCAGCCATCGCAACGATTAGAGAGCAGCAGACAGCGTTCGGCATTCAAGACTACTTATTTTTCTCTCCTAACCGGGCCAATGCACCTTTAGCGTATCCGCGCCATGCCTTCGAACGAGTCTGTAAACATGCGGGGATCCAAGGTCTATGTATTCACGATTTGCGCCGCAGCTTTGCCACCACCTTGCTCCAGGAAACCGGTGATCTGGCCTTGGCGGCCCAGACACTCAACCACAACTCCCTTGAGACGACACGGCTATACGCAAGATATCAGGTCAACGAGCTCATCGAAAAAATCAACGTCACACAGGCTAGTTGGAGCAGCGTGCATGACAGATGAGATTTTCTGTTCTCGATTTTTGGGACAGTAGCTCCAGTCGAACGAACAGCACAAACGAGAGGAAGCAATGGACGAAGACAAAATGATCACTCGAAGCGAGTTGGCCCAGCGGTGGCGAGTCAGCAAGAGCTGGGTGGACAAGCAGATGGTCATCGCCCCTGAGACGTTACCCCCGTTTGTAACCATCGGTCGGCAGACCCGCTTCCCCATCCAGGAAGTCATCCGCTGGGAAAATGAACGGCTTTCTCGGCTTACTAACTGATAAGAAGGTAAACATTATGGCAATGCAAAGCACTACCCAAGCTCAAACCAACAAAACTTCTTCGTTCGTGCGTTGTGGCACCAACCTGTTGAAACTCAGCGCCCTCACACGGTGCCAAGTACTGCCGACACAGGGTGATGATGGCTCCTACTACCTCAATATCTGGCAACAAAATAACCCACTGCAGGCGGCGGCTGGGGTGAAGTTTGATACGGAAGAAGACGCTCTGGCTGAGATGACCCAACTGTGTAAGCAAGTGCAGCGCCAAACCAAACGCAACCTG
Organism: Aeromonas sp. ZOR0002; assembly: GCF_963866995.1. Classification (NCBI taxonomy): domain Bacteria; kingdom Pseudomonadati; phylum Pseudomonadota; class Gammaproteobacteria; order Aeromonadales; family Aeromonadaceae; genus Aeromonas; species Aeromonas sp. ZOR0002. The sequence continues at coordinate 3,219 of NZ_CAWMFQ010000270.1, forward strand.
CTCGTGCTTGCCAACGGCTTCGTCGACATTGAATGGGTTGATCGTGTGGTTTCCATCGATAAGAACGAGACGTTGCTCATCGGCCTGTTTAACGAATCTCCTCAGGTACAACCCCATTGGCTTGTGTTCAAGACCGAAGAAGAACGCAGCGCTTGCTTAGACACCATCACAGCCCGGCTGCTCTAAGACATCTAGCCAATCAACTGTAACAAAAGGGCCTGAGGGCCCTTCTTCAATTTCTGAGGCCAGAAAAAATGAGCAACTTGGCTATCCCCCTCGGTCTGTACGACATGGATTATGACCATGTCATGCGTGAAGGCAAAGTCATCACCAAGCCTGCCGATACCAGCAATACGCCCCTATCTACTGATGTGACAATCGACTTGTTTGCTACGGCAGCATCACCGTTGGATGCTGTTCTCGCTTCTATCTGTGAGTCCCCCTTACTCAACAACGGCAAACTGGTTACCGCAGACGGATCCTCGATTGCTGACGACACGCAAATCCCCGGCTACCTGTTGTCAGCACAGGAGAATTCAACCAACAAGGCACTGCGGTTACGCACCCAGCATTATCTCAAGCCTGGGGAGACAGTGGTTCCCGCAAAAGGTGAAGGGATCCATATAGGCATAGACAGCGAATACGTATACAACCCCAAGACAATGCACAACGACATTCTCTCCTACCAGTTCTTTGCCAAAACTGAAAAGGGGGAGCACGCAGACATCATTTATCCCGCCTCTTCGAAGAAATCTGACCGACTGAGCTTTGAACGATTTATCAGCCACATCATTATTGAATGTAAAGCGAAGGGGCTAATCACAGAATGGCCCAAGCACGTCTTTGTGTATGCTCATTTCCTAAGAGCAGACCTTGCCTCGTTTGGCGACTTCTGGCGGTTCAAAACTCAGGTTAATGGCATTCGCCGAACAGTGGCATCAGTAAACAATGCCTATGGCATCGATCTTGAGAACATCTTGCACCGTCAAGCTAAACCGGCCCCGCTGATTTTGCGAGACAAGCAGCGTAAAGCCCAACGAACCTTGATCACCTTTGTCGACACTATGCTACACACCCCAGGTGGTGCTGGTCTTGCAGCCGTTGGTGAACTCATTGGCTTACCAAAATTGTCCCTCCCTGCGGATCACTCCATTGATCGCATGGATGAACTACTCGCCGGCAACAAGGTAGCCTTTGAAGCTTATGCCCTGCGCGATGCCGAAATCGCAGTCAAATATGGCCTACGACTCCATGAATTCGCTAAGACACTGGGGCTTTCATCCCTGCCAAAGACGATTGGCGGCTGTGCCACATCGGTGTTCCTGAAACATCTGCGCGAAACGGGCCAAGACCGGGATCAGCTATTTGGAACCCATGAGGTGGTGCAAACTGGATGGAACAAAAATGCATCCAGACCTGTGACTAAGACGATTCGGGAGATGACCCCTGCTGCAAAGCTATTCGAGAGTCTTGCCATCGATTGCTACCACGGTGGACGGAATGAATGCTTTTGGGGTGGCCCGACCCCACTATCGCTCTTCAACGATTTTGACCTCAGCGGAGCCTATACCACAGGGCTCGTTGACCTTTTTCCCCTTGATTATGAGCGAGGGCGAATGACCACGAACACAGCCGACTTCTGTGGCCATGTCTTTGGTCTTGCTCGCGTTAAATTTAGATTTCCAGACGGGACTCGTTATCCCAGCCTACCGGTGCGTACTGAAATTGGCCTGTTGTTTCCCCTCACTGGTGAATCTTTCTGTACCGCACCAGAGATCGAGGTCGCACTCCGCATGGGTTGCCAGATTGAGATACATCAAGGTGTCATCATCCCTTGGGCAGATACGACGCAGCGCCTGTTTGAGCCCTTTGTCTCGCAGGTTCGGGAAAAACGCCAATCGTATGTGAAGAAATCCTTCGAAGAGCTGCTTTGGAAAGAAATTGGTAACTCTCTCTATGGCAAGCTGGCGCAAGGTCTGAGGGGGAAGTCTGCCTTCGATACATCCAGTGGATTGAGCAAGCCTATTGAGCGCTCAGCCATCACCAACGCATTCTTTGCCGCGCATACGACCGGCCTGATCCGTGCCGTACTCGGAGAAGTCTTGGCTACCATCCCCGCTCACCGAACGGTGGTGAGCGTCACGACGGATGGCTTCCTCACCGATGCAACCTATGACGAACTTGTGCTGACTGGCCCGATATGCAGCAGGTTTCAAGCGTTGGGTGAACGACTGGATGGCCCTGGCTTTCGGATGCTGGAGCAAAAACATCAGGTTAAACAGGTCATCGCGATGAAGACTCGTGGTCAACTTACTCCCGAAGGCGTTGAGGGTCAGCCCCAGATCCTGGCCAAGGCTGGGGTTAAGCCCCCCTGCACTAAGGAGCTGCATCAGGCGTACATGCTTGACCTGTATCTGAATCGTACCCCCGGCCAAAAAGTCGATAGTGACCATTTAATATCTACGACTGAAATGTGGATCAATGAACGCGATCTTGTCTCCGTGAGCAGGTCAAAGACCCTGAATCTTGAGTTCGACTTCAAGCGGCAACCCATGCTGCCATCAATGCAGAGTGTGCTAGACACCGAGCATATTTGCTTTGATACACGCCCCTGGCCGACGGTAGCAGCCGCTATGGAGCAACGTGTGGTATTCGATAACTGGCGGCGAACGAACTGCCTGAAGACCCTCAATGACTGGGAGAGCTGGGAGGATTACTTCGTCTGCAAGACGTCGATAAAAGGATTGCCAATGCGTGTGACGGATGAAGGTTCGCTTGGCATCCTAAAGCGGGTTTTCCTGCGTGCTTATACCCAGTCCGCTTTCGGTATGACGAAAACGATGGGGTACGATGAGCTGGCCGAATGGCTGACCATCAATGGCTGCCCAACCAGTGTTGATGACTGTAAGTCCGCCAAACGCGCCAAGCTGGTCGGGCAGTGTGTACCGGTGACGACGCGCACCGTCCGCCTGGTGCGGGTGATCCTGCAAGAGTGCCCAGGGTTAGAGCTGGGGGCTCTGTTCAAGCCGGAGGACATGCCACTGCTCCAAGGCCGGTTGAACAACCCCAAGACCGAGATAGCGCAAATCACGCAGGATGCGCCGAGTCATGAAGTGATAACCGACTGATTGATATAGCAATATCTGGCTGGTGTAATAAGGTAATTGGGGAAGCAACTATATATGTTGCGTCCCCCTTCTCTTTACGTCGCACTGTTATGATGGGAATACGCTTAGCTACGGTGAATAGAACCTGTAATAGAGAACTTCTCGGTTGTTCCATCTGTACGATTGACCCAAAAACACTTGGTGCCAAAATCAGCAGAACGAACACTGAAACTAGCAATTCCAGGCCCAATTTTTAAAGCTGCATTTGGATGATTCTCCAATGCTGCTCGCAAAACAACTGAATCTTCTGTACTAACTCGATCACCCAGATCATATCTGTGGAGCATATCTTTTAGATATGCGACAGCATCTCCCCTTCTATCAAAATGCATAGGACCAAGACAGATTGGTTTAGCAGGCATATAATCTCCACTCCTTGGTTATCAGTTTGTTTATCTCTGGCTAATGAGAATTTCACGTACTTCACGAATAATGATGGCTGGAATATCCATTGATTGGAACTGATCCAGACGCTCAGAAATCCAAGTAATACATCCCTCTTTACTGAGGTCGTCTCGGGCAATTTTCTCGTATAAAGCTACAGCGCTCATACGAGAGAGGCCAAGCTCCATGAGCGAGAGAAGAGTCCTCGACGAGACACCAAACTCAAGCTGCGTTCCGATATCCAAACCGTCGTCAATCAGATCCTCACGGCCAATCTCTCGTAGATGCAGATGCAATACATCCATATACGCTGAAAGGTATTTTGGTGCTTTAAACCGGGCTATTTGCTCCACCAATTCCATCGTACTGCGAATTAACTCAGGAAGACTGAAAGTCCTACCAACCTCTTGGTGCCAATCGATACTGTCACGGATAATTCTAGCCAACGAGTATCCCTTTAACCATTTGACAACAATCAATGCGTACAATCTGATGCGAGATACAGGAGTAAACGCAAGAAACAAGTGTTCGTTGACTCTCCCCATAATAGTAATGAATCGGTCATAGCTGTCGTTGCTCGCAACTTCAGCAGGGAGCAAGTTTTCAACATCACCAGTGTAAGCACGAAAAGCGTCAAGAAGGCGCTGAAGGCCAATAGCATTAACCCCAGGATGTCGAGCGGCTAATTCGACACTGATTTCGATCTGCTTTGCTATAGTTCCTAACACATGGTCGAGATTAGCAATAGATTCAGCGTTATGACGTTTCGCGAGGTTAGCCGCTGATATTGAGCCAAGTCGCATGAAGGTTGTGAGCAGATAAGCACCAACCTGCTCAAATTTATCTTTGTCCTCGATACTGGAGAGATCCGTAAGTCCGCGTTTGGATAGATAGTCAGCCATGTCATCGCCAAGCTCAAGAACTGCGTCGCTTTCACGCTTAATGGGATAGCGTGCACGACCAGGAACTCCTGTAGGCCACGCTTGCTTGTCTTCTGGGTCAATGCAAATGATGTTTCCTTGGAACTCATCCCCCCATCGGCCTGCACGACCAGCCAAGTTCCAGAAATCGTGCGGTTCCATAGGATGCCCTTTTCCTTTACGCGGTCCGCGCACAACAATTGTCCGACAGGACAAATTCACGCCTTCTATCAATGTGGAGGTGCAAACTAGGAATCGTATCTTTCCTGACCGGAATAAACGCTCTATCTCTAGTCTGAGCAGTGATGGCATGTTGCCATAGTGGAACGCCACTCCGAGCTCAACAAGTGGTGCCAGGCGGAAGTCCTGATGCACTCCTTTGCGAGCAAGCTCAGCAAGCTGGGAAAGCTCCGAATCAACGAACTCAATTTTTGGTAAGAGCTGACTGATTAAGTCCGCGACCTCTTCTGCATCTCCAGCGCCGTTGGCATAAACGAGAGTTCCACCTCTTTCGCCTACAGCTGCTGCGATAAATGCAAGGCGCTTTTTGAGTCCCGACGGAGTGCTCGCTAGCTGAAGAGTCCCTATTGGAAGCGTTGAGCTGTGCTGTTGAAGAGTCAGTGCCCACAACTTTGATTTCCGTGGTACCTGAGATGCGACCATCAGATTCTGAAGAACTGTGGAGGAGTCACTATCGACAGTGACAGTCTGCACTCCATGAGGCGCGTCCGTGAGTAGCTCTCCCGGGTTCTGAGTAGCCGGGCTTATAAATACAGCTTTAAGTTTTGGATTGCCACGGGTCGCTCGTTCTATTGCATCCTGCAAGATCACGCCGCGCTGGTTGTCACCAATCTTGTGTGCCTCGTCCACGATAAGCAGGTCTATTGAAAGCTCGTTACCAAGTACATTAGCGAGAAGGTGCATTCTTTCTTGTGTGAATACGAGAATTACTCGTGCACCTCCAGTGCGAGCAGCTCTGTATTTAGCCGGTAGTGGAAGGGACGACACCTCGATCAGCCCGGAATTACCAAGCATGCTCTTGAGGTTAGTCTCGATTTCTGAAACCAGTGCCCGAGTAGGAGCAAGGTAGACTGCGACACAGGCTTCACCCGCGACTACTTGATCAATAAGCCATTGAAGCACTAGAAACGTCTTGCCAGAAGCCGTAGGCGCAGATGCCGAAAGCCAGCGTTCTCCTACCGAATTAGTCCAGAAACGTTGCTGAAAATCGTTTACTTGCAACCAAGATCCACTCGATTGTACTAGGATGGAGCGATCCATTTCGCGACGCTGAGCCTCAAGACGTAACGCAACGCCAAGCCGCCCATTGAGGTCAGCGGCAACCAATTTACGATCCATAGCTAACGTAATTGCCCGAAAATTAGAGAGTTTGCCCATCAGGACAGCCCCCGCATCTTTGAGTGCCCAATCTTCAGCCAAACAGACAGCAGCAGTTGCGATTCGAAGTGCGGCTTCTTGATCAACCCTTTGCTCAGAGCGCGCAAGGATGCTACCAGCGAGCAACAACCTAGACCAATCAATAGAGGCTGTAGACAAATCCGAGGCATCCGGTATCAGATTATCGAGCTCCTTGCGCACAGTGAGAAGCGTAATAGAATCGAGGTCATCTCGAACACCTTCTTTAAGAAGCCATGATTGAAGATCTGCTAGGCTCATGATTCCTTCATCCCCATCGCCTTGAGGAAGGCTGAACGAAATCCTTCGGCCGACGGTAGAGGAACACAAAGAAACTCGATCTCCATCTGTTCGAGCCTCTCTACTTTCAGCCTTCTGTCAATACTCTTACTCCAATCGTTAAGTGCAATACGGGATGCCTCTACAATCTCCTCTGCAACCGCCTTCACACTGTCTTTCGGATAGAACGAGGCATCAAAGCCTACAAGGGCTATGCCACAATATTGCACCCGCTTAGACATCGCCGAGGACTTGTCAAAATACCTCCTGAGAGCATTCGTGAGTTCTGGGTTACTGAGATCAGCCTTGTCACTGAGGAGCATAAGATCGCGTTCTCGTCCAGCATCTTCATGTTCAGGCTCCACCAAAAATGGGGCGAGGGAAGATAGACAATCGCGAATAGCATCGCTTGCATCTCCGTAGATTTTGGACTCTCCCCAATAAAGTTTTAAAGTCCCTTCATCTGTAACCCCCGCATATACCCCATCTGCACCGTGATAGTGCATACGTGAGTCAGTTTTGAGATCCATCTTGCATATAATTTGTGGCAACTTAAGGAAGCGTTCGGCCAGGAGAAACAACAGCATCTCGCCCCCTTCTCCAGTATTTGCTAAATCGGTAAAAGAACGTTTTGCCCGCTCGATTAGTTCAGCAACCGCCTCAGTGCTATTGAATTTAGCATCACGTAATTTTGCATCAGCAAGTTTGGAGCGAGGGATCGCATAATCAACCACAGCATTTCGCATAAACTCCGCTAGTCGATGCGGTTGAACACGGCCATTACCATCAACCGTAAGACAATGACAATGAATCTTAACCGAATGCCCCTCAATGGATACATTCCTCACCACAGGTGTCAGATGAACCTCAATCGCTTCTGGGTTACCAGTAAGAGCTGACTCTAGAGCTGAAGATGTGATAGTCGACAAGATTTTTCAGACCTCTGGATGTAGTAAGCACAAATGAATGATACGTAAGAGTCCTACCATATCACTGCGTTAGGCTGATTAACATTTGATGTCATCACACTATGAGTGGTTGTTCGAATTTTCTTGGTTGCCGACATACAGGGTGGCAAAAACGCTTTCGGGCTGACTACGCAAATCATCCCTGTTGCGGAAGAGAAATTGTCTATAACCTACTGATACTTAATGTAAAATATGCTTGGTGGAATAGCGCTATTGGGGATACATACATATCTGTCTTTCTCCCTCCTCGCCGATGACAAAAAAACAAGCCTCCCAGCCACAGGCCGGGGGATACTTGTTTTTTTTTGGGGGGGGGGTGGCTGAGAGAGACACCTGAAACAGACGAAGGATGGACTAACCTACTGAGCCGCTGACCGGTTTCGAGTTGGGTTAGCCCATCGCTCCTTGCCCTACATGGAAAGGTAAACACAGCAGCGCCACTGCCAGTACCAAACCGCCGCTGGTTCCTGTTCCTCTCCTGTCCGGTGCGACGGTTACGCAGCCACTGAGACGGTAAACACGCCCATCTGGTAGTAACTGACGAAGTTCGACTCCCACATCGTATAGAGCTCCCTGGCCGACGCTGGTCCCATCTGGCCGTAACGGAGCAGGTAGTATTCTTCGCTCAAAAAGTTGAAGTCGATCTCTTTGACCAACTCCGCCATATCCTCCGGCCCCTGATAGCTAAAGTCCGTCACGTAATCGAATTGCCACCGGTCTTTACGCTTTAGCAGCCGGATCTCTACTGGATGAAACCCACCACGAACCGGGCCGTAATCCGGGTCTCGGAAGTTAAAGGTCAGGCTGGATTGACCATGTAGCGTCATCCCAGATCTGTCCAGTTCCTGACTCAGAATACTCATCAATGCCTGACTGACAGGCAGGGCAAAATCGCCCGCAAATGGGATCGTCATAATCACCTCAGATTGATTGTTTAGGGGGGCTCACCCTTGGACAGGTGAGAGCTATGCAGGGGTTATTCGATGGTTGGTGCTACGGTGCAGAGCTCATTGGTTAGCGAACCCCAGCGCTCAAGATAATCAGGCACCAGTTCGTGCAGCATCGGATTGCCGTCAGCCTTCTGGATCAGCTTCAGCCCGTCCGAGCGCAGAATGGCTGATAAGAATCCGGCGTTATTGGCGCTGCCACCTTTAAACAGTCGCTTCATGACGCTGGATTTGAACGGCTTGTCTGCGGGCAAGGAGAGCAACACATCGTCAATCGCCGACAGCGCAATCCACTCCTTGCTATGCAGACCCCCACCCTGATTGCCTGTAATTTTCAGGAACAGCTCGCCACTCTCTTCATGACGCCCGATGGCATAGAAAATTAGCCCTTCTGATCGTGCACTGAGTTTCTCGGCGGTATGGTTGAGCAAGGTGTGTATGGGTGCAGGGCCGCCGGGCACGGAGTCTGCGGTGTCGCCGGGTCCAGGCCTGGCCTTGTCGGCGTCAGCCGCAAGGGCTGGCGAGAGAGGCTCGGCGCAGCCGCTTGCTCCGGATGTGAGAGGGCTCTCGTCGGCTGGCGTGGTGCTGGCAGGTTTAGGGGTCTCTTCAACGCGGTTTTTACGGGGTCTTGCCATGATAGTTTCCTTACAACGTCGTTAGATAACCGGAGATTACGATCTCCAGTTCATCGGTAGACGGGTCATAGATAAAGGGTCATAGAAAGCGCGATAGCGCGACAGGGCCTACTCCATCACTGTCACAGTGATCTCATTCGGTCCTTGGCGGATTGACGGTGGTGTGACTTAACCGGCAGTGCGGCTAATGCCGAGGTGATGACCGATAAGTCATCCAGATAACCGGCAAATGGAATGGGATCTGGTACCACGTCGAACGGGTTTACCAGATAAGCCAGCGCACCGATGATGAGCGCATAGCACCAGACCGGCAGATCGCCATCCGTGAGCAGGACATACAACAGTACGGCCTTCTCCAGCAGCTCCTTAATCCCCTTGATCTCTTTTAACTTGCGCATGATGTCGCTATGACTGGGATTACTCATGGTGCATCCCCTCCAGGGTGGTGATCAGCGGAGCATCTGAGTGGATCAGCAGGTAAATCCCAGCACCCTCATCGTTGAGAATGGCCAGCAACAGACGCCAATCTTCGGATATGGCGAACTCTTGCTCCGGGTAACGCAAACCGAACATCACCTGATTCTGGGTATGCTGTGGCATGGCCTGGAACTCATTCACCGAGTCCGTCATCTCGATAATGACCAGACTACAACCGGTCGTGTCCCAGAATGCCCTCGCCTCCTCTACTGATGAAAAGGGCTCGATAATTTGCTCCATGACCGAGACATGGAGTGCCGGGTAGGCCGCGAGCAATGACTCCTCCGGCCATTCCATACAAGTTTTCATCGTTTTTCTCTCCAACAAAAAGGCCCTTAAGCTCAGATGAACTTAAGGGCCTGGGAACTGTGAAATGTGAAATGTGGACCAACAGCCTATGTAACAGCGCTGTCTGGTTATTAATATCTGTTTATAAACAATACCTTTTCGGTCACTCCGCCTGGATCATAGACGAGAGACCTTCGCTGATATTGCGACTGCGCTCAGAGGTCAGCTTTGCATACCGCTGGGAGGATTGAATGCTGGCGTGGGCCAATTGCGCCTTGACGTCATACAGGCTGTATTGCCCGGAAGAGACCAAGGCACTGGCGACCGAATGGCGAGCCGTATGGAAGCAAACCTCATCGCGATCTTCGATACCGGCTTTCTGCAACACCCGTTCATAGGCACATCTGGGTTCACCGATGGGCTTACCCTGACAGCGAATATGCTGGCTCGCGAACACATAGGGATTACCGGCTATTCTGGGGAGCTTCTCCAGAATATCGATAGCCAATGTGCTCAGGTAAATGATCCGGCTCTTGCCATTCTTGGTCAGGGGTACGAACAGCGTCTTATCCTCCCAGTTCACATGTTCCCATTTAGCGAGTAACACCTCTGATTTTCTTGCCCCCGTCAGGTAGAGCATCGCGATGAAGCTGCCTGCGGCTTGATTGCGATCCTGCAATGCCACCTCAATGACCCGTTTCATCTCTTCAATCGATAGGAAACGCGTCCTGGCATTGTCCTCCTTCAACAGCTTGATCTTGGCCGCCTCGTTGGTGTCCAGAATGCCCCAGCGCACCGCATAGCTGCCCATGGTCTTTAACTGGGCCAACACTCGGTTGGCGGTACTCGGTGCGTAGGCGGTCTGCTGAGGGTTGTTAGGGTGAACCATCTCCGATTGCAACTGCAGGACATCCATCGCCTTGAGTTGCCGGTAACGCATGGCACCAAAGCGTGGTTCTATGTTGTGTTTGAACCGCTGAATGTCGCTGTTGATCGATCGTTTGCCGATGGTCTTGAGGTGCGGCAAAAAGGTCTGCCAGAAGAACTCCGAAAGGGTGGGCTCAGTTTTGTAGCTATCCCGCTCTGCTACTGGGTCGATGCCTTCTGCCAGCATCGCCTTGTACTTGCGGGCAATGGCCCTAGCTTGGCTCACATCGATATCGCCGAATCGCCCCAGGGCGATGCTGCGCTTCTTGCCCTGGAGGGTATAGCGCAGTAGGAAACGCTTACTGCCTTGGCTTTTTCCTGACAAGAGTTTTAAGCCGATGACCTCTGTATCGGAGAACTCCAGTTCAGTAGCGCCAGCCTCTCGTTGTTGTGCGGGCAAAGCCTTGATGGCTGCATTGGTAAAGCGAAATTTGGTCTGCATAGATACCTCCGATGATGGGTTAGATCATGGGATTAATATCTGTTTCAAAGGGGATTCAATGCGGGTTTGGGAGGGGTGAAGACGAAGGGGTAACGGTGAGCTGCACTTGCTTCAGCACCAGAAACAGACCCCGGAAAAGTCCGGAGCAGTAGCCAACCAAACGTCCTTGGCTATGTTGGAAGACTGAGCAGGTTGTTCGCAACGAATTGCAGGAAGTAGTAAGTCGCTTAGACAAGAAATGGACAAGAAAGGAAAAGTGAGAGAGGGGAAACGCTGGGGAGCAGAAACAAAAACGACGCAATGAAGCGTCGTATCTGTTTAATCTGTAAGGCTTTTTCTTCAATTTTAATGGTGCCTGAGGCCGGAATCGAACCGGCACGACGC
>NZ_CAWMFQ010000271.1:0-663 GCF_963866995.1 Aeromonas sp. ZOR0002
CTCAGAGGGGCTCGCGGCCATGATGCTGGATGCCATCGACAACCATGAACAACGGTTGACGATTGAGAGGCTTTATCAATGGCATCGTTGGTTGTTCCCCGTCAACGAATGGTCGGTGCAGCGACTGAACGTAGGTCAGATGCGAGGAGATGAGCCGATGCAGGTTGTCTCTGGACGTGTTGATCGCCCCACCGTGCATTTTGAGGCACCGCCCAGAGCAACTCTGGACGATCAACTGGCCGAGTTCATCCGCTGGTTTAACCAGACTCGGCATGATCCCACGATGGATCCCCTTCTTCGTGCGGCAATCATCCATTTCTGGTTCGTGACCCTGCATCCCGTTGATGATGGTAATGGGCGGCTCACGCGGGCACTGACCGATCTCGCGCTGTCACAGGCTGACAGCCACAGCATTCGGCTATATGCCATGTCAGTTGCTATTCTCGAACGGCGGGAGCACTACTATCGGGCGCTTGAGTCAGCGCAGAGGGGGCCGCTAGATATTACCTCCTGGATCTGTTGGTTCCTCGACACACTGGATTACTCCATAGAGCTGGCATTACAGGTGATTGATCGTTCTCTCGCCAAGACATTTTTCTGGTTGCGGCACTGTCATGACGATCTGAGTCCAGAGCAAACCAAAGTGCTGAATCGTTTACTGGA
>NZ_CAWMFQ010000272.1:0-1058 GCF_963866995.1 Aeromonas sp. ZOR0002
GCCCATATCACTCCGCCTTCCGCAAACTCGGGGTCAAGAACCACACCCAGGCAGTCATCGCCCTGCAGCAAATGGGCATCAAGGACGACTGAGCTCGTCCCCGGCTGGCTCGTAACAAGCCAGCCACACCCGCCTCCCAGAAGACTCTCTTGCCCCCCGCGGCAGCCGGAAACGGCCTCCCTGCACCATTTGCGGCTCGACAATTAGCACGGTCGTACTTTATGCTGCCAACCCAGAGAGAGGAGAGCCGGATGAGCAAGGGACGTCTGACCCGCGACACCATTTTGCAGACTGCATTCGAGCAGGCGAGCCAGCAGGGGCTTGAGAGCCTCACCATAGGCTCCCTCGCAACGGCCTGCGAGATGTCAAAAAGCGGTCTGTTCGCCCACTTCCAGTCCCGCGACAACCTGCAGATCGCCGTACTCACCCATTCCGCCGAGGTATTTCGGGAGCGGGTGATCCAGCCGGTGCGCCAACAGGGGTACGCCACCCAGCAGGAGAAACTGCTCGCCCTGTTGCAGGCCTGGCTGGCCTGGAACCAGAGTTTTGCCGGCCGCTGCATGTTCCTCGATGCCTGGACCTCCGCCCAGGAGGGTGAGGTCCAGCAGGCGGCACGCGAGCTGGTCCGTTTCTGGCTCGACTACTTGGCACGCCAGGTAGTGCAGGGGCAGACCAGAGGGGAGTGGCGCAGCGATCTCGATCCCTGGCGCGCCGTCTATCGTCTCTATGGCCTCTATCTCGGGGATCAGGTGTTCCATGCCCTGGGGCTCAGCGAGGATCCGGCCCGCCACTTCTGGCCCGAGGTGGAACAATTGCTGGCCAGCTGGCGCTGACCCGACGGGCTCTTCTTTTTAAAAACCCGCAAAAAAGCACGACCGTTCGCACACAAAAGACACAGGATGACCATGAGCAGCAAGATCTATTTCAACACACGCCGCTTCAGCCCGAGCAAGTTGCTGCTGGGCCTCGGCACCCGCCTGCATCACGTGCTCGCGCCCACCCACGCCAAGCGCACCGCCAGCAAGCTGCTGCTCACCCCGCAGCGGGCGACCCGGGGC
>NZ_CAWMFQ010000273.1:0-12630 GCF_963866995.1 Aeromonas sp. ZOR0002
GGGGCCGCTGGGGCCGCTGGGGCCGGGGAAGAAACGGTGGGGGCCAAAAACCAGAACGCGCCTGCTGGTATGGGCGCGTTCCGGATTCAGGGGGCGGCACTCAGTGCAGGGTGGTCCACTCGTGATCGAAGACCCGTGCCCGCTCCCAGGGGGCATCCGGCAGGCTGGAGGAGAGGCCGGCGTACTTGCCCACGTCATCCATCACGATGGCGGAGAGAATGGGCAGGTGATTTTCGGTGCAATACATGCGGATGCGTTGCAGCAGGGTGCGCAGTTCATCCTGGCACTGTTCCAGTCCGGCCTGCCTGGCCAGTTTGGAGTAACGAATGGTGGTGCGTTCCTTTGCAGACTCGACGAGGATGTCCCACAGCTTGCAGTCGCAGGTCGGGGTGCCTGCGGTGGCTTGGTTTGTCATAACTCTCTCCGGTGCGAAATGGTCGCTCTGTGTCGACGGGCATCTTGGCCAGTTCACCCCGGCGGGATGTTGATCCAACGCAAACAAAGTGGCGGTTGTCGGTCAGGGATACCCTGGAGAGCATTCTAGATCCAGTTTTGTGATGTTAAATGTTGTTTTTAGTTTTATTTTCGGAATAAAAATCTACAACCGTTTGCTTTTTCCATCTTTATTGATGGTGATCAAGAGGAAAGGGGAGATCCCCCACTAGATTGCGCTTCTCGATAATCTTGTCAGGAGTGCACCTTGGAACTCGTCTTCGTCTTGCTCGTGCTGATCGCCGTGGTCTACGGCATCATCAAGGATTACAACCCGCAGGCGGTGTTGGCGCTGGCGGGCATGGCCCTCTTTGCGGTGGCCTACTGGCTGGGATTGCACCCCATTCTGCCCGCTGACAAGAGCACCGGCTTCGCCCTGTTCGACCTGTTCGAGGTGTTCAAGGGGATCTTCTCCTACCGGGCGGCGGGCCTTGGCCTCACCATCATGGCGGTGGCGGGCTTTGCCACCTACATGTCCCATATCGGCGCCTCCCAGGCCCTGGTGCGGGTGGCGGTCAAACCGGTGGCGGGCATCCAGTCCAGCTACCTGATGCTGGCCATCTGCTACCTGGTGGCGGTCTTCGTCTCCCTGTTCGTCACCTCCGCCACCGGCCTTGGCCTGCTGTTGATGGTCACCATGTACCCTGTGATGCGCAACCTCGGCATCAGCCCGGCTTCCGCCTGCGGCGTCATCGCCACCTCCCAGGCGTTCGAAATCGGCCCGACCCAGACCAACGCCATCTTCTCCGCCGGTCAGTCCGGCATGGATCCCACCAGCTACTTCGTCGATTACCAGATCTGGCTGGTGGTCCCCATGCTGCTGGTGACCATGGTGCTGCACTTCTTCTGGCAGCGGCACTGTGACCGCCAGGAGGGCTGGGATCCGGCCCTGCATCGCGGCGAACACGCCGAGCTTGACGAAAAAGGGGCGGACGAGGTGGCCGCGCCGACCTGGTACGGCCTGCTGCCCATCATCCCCTTCGTGCTGATGATGACCTTCTCCAAGCTCCTGGTGACCAGCATCAGCGTCAGCGTGGAGGTGGCCATGCTGCTGTCGGTCTTTATCGGCATGCTGTGCGAGCTGCTGCGCACCCGCTCGGTGCGCACCGCCTTCGCGGGGCTGTCGAGCTTCCTCGACGGCATGGGCAAGGTGTTCGGCCCCGTGGTGGCGCTGATCGTCTGTGCCGAGCTCTTCGCCGAATCCCTCAAGGCCATCGGCGCCATCGACACCCTGCTCCATTCGGCCAGCAATGCCGGCATCGGCAGCGGTCTGATGACCCTGGTGATGGTGGGGCTCATCATGGTGGCGGCGGTCATCATGGGCTCGGGCAACGCGGCCTTCCTCAGTTTCTCCTCCCTGGCCCCCGCGGTGGCGGCCAAGTTTGGCGTGCCGGCGGTGACCATGCTGCTGCCGATGCAGCTCGCCTCCAGCATTGGTCGCACCGTCTCCCCCATCGCGGCGGTGCTCATCGCCTGTGCGGGCATCGCCAAGGTCTCTCCCTTCGTGGTGGTCAAGCGCACCAGCGTGCCCATGGCGGGGGCCCTGGTGACGGCGCTGCTCCTCAACTATCTGCTGTTCATGTAAAGGCTCTGGTGTAGAGGTGGCGGCCAGTTGATCCACGCTGGCCGACCGCCGTTGACGAGGCGGCGCCGAGTGCCCGCCCACTCTTATCGTTGCAAAAACAGTCTGTGTTTTACGCAGATTGTTCCATGGAGAAGACAATGAACGACCTCAAGCGCCCGTTTTCACTCGATACCTATCTGGCGGATCTGGCCCCGCTTATCAACCTCGACTGCGGCACCCGCACCCCGGCCGGGGTGGCCCGGGTCGCCGACATCATGACCGAGAAATATGAAGCCATCGGCTGGCAGGTGACCCGCCACCAGTTCGCCGCCGAGTGCGGCCCTTGCCTGGAGGTAACCAATGCCCCGGGGGCGGAGCACTACGATGTCATGCTGGTGGGCCACATGGACACCGTCTTCCCCGAGGGGGCGGCGGCCAAACGCCCGCTGAAAGTCGAAGGCAATCAGGCCTTTGGCCCCGGCGTGTCGGACATGAAGAGCGGCCTGCTCTCTACCTGGTATGCCTTGAAAGAGCTGGACCCGGCCGTGCTGGCCAGGCTCAAGGTGCTGGTCTGCTGCAACTGCGACGAGGAGATAGGCTCCCCCTGGTCCAAGGAGTGGCTGGTGGAGCGAGCCAGACAGAGCGGCTGCGTGCTGGTGGCCGAGGCGGCGCGCCCGAGCGGGGATCTCATCAGCGCCCGCAAGGGCAATGCCAAGTACCGCATCACCTTCCACGGCAAGGCCTCCCATGCGGGCTCGGCCCTGGCACAAGGGATCTCCGCCATCACGGAGCTGGCCCACTGGGTGCTCACCATCAACGAGCAGGTCAACATGGAGACCGGCACCACCATGAACGTGGGGGTGGTGCAGGGGGGCACCGGCGTCAACGTGGTGCCCGACTTTGCCGAGGCGATCGTGGATTTGCGCTTCTGGCGCAACGAAGAGGCGCAGGCGGTGCACGACCGGCTCACCTTCATGGCCAACAACCCCTTCCTCGCCGGTTGCCGGGTCGAGGTGACGCGTCAGAGCTTCAAGCCCGCGATGCGCCCGAGCGGCGACACCGAGGCCCTGATGGCACTGGTGGAGGCGGCAGGCAGGGAGGAGGGAGTCCCCTTCACCTGGCTGGAGGCCGGTGGCGGCTCCGATGCCAACTTCACCGCGGCGGCCGGGGTGCCGTCCCTCGATGGCTTCGGCCCCATGGGGGGCGGCTTCCACTCGGAGGCGGAGTTCCTGTTGCTGGAGAGCATCGAGCCGCGCATCCGCCTGCTTAAGCGGGTGCTGGGCAAGCTGGCCAAATAGGTCAACGTTAAGGACAAGCAAAACGGGAGGCCAACGCCTCCCGTTTTGCTTGTGTCGCCCTCGTGAGACATCATTCCTCGTCCTCCAGCAGATAGGCGAGGTGCTCCTGGCGCGCCACCTGCCAGTGGCCGAGCACCAGCGGCGCCGCAAAGCCCGGGCCGTCGGTCACCATGGTGTGGAACTCCCCCTGCTCGCCGCAGGCATCGAAGCCCCGGGTTGCCGCCAGTTGCTGCAATTCGGCCAGGGTGGTCGCATCGAGCCTGCGCCCCACCCACTCGGGGGCCAGTACCCGGGTATCGACGCAGGAGAGGTGGGCGACGATGCCGCGGGCCAGCATGTCCGCCAGCAACGCCTCGCGGGGTTGCTGCCAGAGCGGGGTGTGGACGGTGAGCCCCAGGGGGCGACAGCGCTCGCGGATCCAGTTCGGCGCGCCCCCCACGCTGTCGATGTCGCCGGTGACGACCCCATCGAGTTGCCACTCCTCTTTCAATGCCGCCAGGGCCCGCTCATAACCGAGATCGAAGGGCGCTTCGATGGTGACCAGCTGATGAGACAGTGCGAGGGCCGCCGCCTGACGGCGAACCTGTGACAGGGGATGGGCGAGAAAGCGGGGTGCTGGCGGGGCAAAGGTGATCAGGGCCACCACCTGATGGCCCGCTTCCCGGGCGTGGCAGAGGGCCTGCATGGCATCTTTGCCGCCGCTCCAGAGCAGGATGACGCGAGACATGGGGGATTTCCGCAAAGAAAAGAGGGGCCATGCTACCCAGAGTGGGGGGCGATGGCAAAGCGCGGGTCGGAGATGCGGGGATAAAAAAGCGGCTCCCACGGGGGAGCCGCTCGCACTGGATGCCTGTTACAGCAGGATGCTGGTCAGGATGAAGCCCAGGGTACAGGAGGTCACCACCCCGATGAGGCCCGGAATGATGAAGCTGTGGTTGATGATGAACTTGCCGATGCGGGTGGTGCCGGAGCGGTCGAAGCCGATGCAGGCGAGATCGCTCGGGTAGGTCGGCAGCACGAAGTAGCCGTAGCTTGCCGGCAGGAAGGCGATGAGCAGTTTGGGTTCGACCCCCAGCGCCAGCCCCATGGGGGCGATGGCGGTGAGCGCCGCGGCCTGGCTGTTCACCAGCTTGGAGATGAGGAAGAGCACCAGGGCGTAGGTCCAGGGCTGGGCCTGTACCACGTGGGCCAGGGTCTCCTTGAGCAGCGGCATGTGGGCCTGGAAGAAGGTTTCGCTCATCCAGGCGACCCCGAACACGGAGAAGATGGCGACCATGCCCGCCTTGAAGACGGCGCCGTTGGCGATCTCCCCCGGCTTGACCTTGCAGCGCATCAGGATGATGGCGCCGGCGATCAGCATCATCATCTGGATCACCAGGTTCATGGAGAGGGGGCCTGTCTTCTCCTTGATGGTGAAGACGGGGCGCAGCGCCTCATCGGCCCCCAGCAGCACCACGGCAGCGATGGCGGCGAAGAAGATCCAGGTGGACCAGTAAGCCTCTTTCGGGAACTTGGTGTTGAGCAGGGTTTCACCACCGCCGTAGATGAAGTCCCGCTGGGCAGGGTCCTTGATCTTGGCCTGGAACTCCTCGTCCTTGTCCAGATCCTTACCGCGGCGCAGGCTCCACAGGGCCGCCATCATGACCCCCGTGAGAGAGGAGGGGATGGCGACCATCAGGATGTCGAGCAGACCGTAGGCCTGACCCACGCCGTGAGCCGCCGCCAGGATGGAGACCATGGAGACCACGGCCACCGAGACCGGCGAGGCGCAGATGGCCATCTGGGAGGCAACGGACGCCACTGCCATGGGGCGCTCCGGGCGGATGTTCTTCTGCAGCGCGATGTCGGCGATGATGGGGAACATGGTGTAGACCACGTGGCCGGTGCCGCACAGGAAGGTGAGGGTCCAGGTAGTGAGCGGCGCCAGCAGGGTGATGTACTGGGGGTGACGGCGCAGCAGACGCTCGGCCACCTGCATCATCAGGTTGAGACCGCCGGCGGTCTGCAGGGTGGCGGCGCAGCCAATGACCGCCAGTATGGTCAGCATCACTTGCACCGGCGGCTCGCCCGGCACCAGGCCGAAGACGAAGGTCAGCAGGAACAGACCAATGCCGCTGATAAGACCCAGCCCCATGCCCCCGAAGCGGGTACCCAGCAGCAAGCAGCCGAGTACCACCAAAAATTCCATCAAGATCATTCCATTACCTCGTGTGTTTTATCCATGTCCCCATCGGCCAGCTGCCCGGGATCCGCTGTCATCAATTACCCCTGAAGGGTTAATGGATATTTTATCACCCCTAAAGGGGTAAAAAATTGCGTTGCTTCAACAACCGGCTTTTTTCCGATTTAAGTGCATAAAAACTACGGTTCAGCCCTTGAACAGGGGACCGCTTCCTGGCGCACACCAGATAAATGACGGGAAAGGTGGGGGAGCGCACAGGGTTGGGAATGCAAAAAGCGGGAATAACGGGGGCGGGAAGAGCGAGGCGGGCATAAAAAAAGCCGACCCCGGGGGTCGGCTTTTGCACGGTGCGAGTGGGCGGGTCGCCTTAGAACTCGGCGGTGCGGGGAGTACGGGGGAAGGGGATCACGTCGCGCACGTTGCCCATGCCGGTCACGTAGACCACCAGGCGTTCGAAGCCCAGACCGAAGCCGGAGTGGGGCACGGTGCCGTAGCGACGCAGATCGCGGTACCACCAGTAGTCTTCCTTGTTCAGACCCATCTCGGCCAGACGGGCATCCAGCACCTCGAGACGCTCTTCACGCTGGGAGCCGCCGATGATCTCGCCGATCCCCGGGGCCAGTACGTCCATGGCGGCAACGGTCTTGCCGTCGTCGTTGAGGCGCATGTAGAAGGCCTTGATGTCCTTCGGGTAGTTCTTCACCACCACCGGGGACTTGAAGTGCTCCTCGGCCAGGTAGCGCTCGTGCTCGGAGGAGAGATCGATGCCCCAGGAGACCGGGAACTCGAAGCTCTTGCCGCAGTTTTGCAGCACGTCGATGGCATCGGTGTAGTCAATCTGGGCGAAGTCGGAGGCGACGAAGCGCTCCAGACGGCCGATGGCGTCCTTGTCCACGTGCTGGGCGAAGAACTCCAGATCGTCGCGGCGCTCGGTCAGCACGGCGTTGAAGACGTACTTCAGCATGGCTTCGGCCAGGGCGGCGTTGTCTTCCAGATCGGCGAAGGCCACTTCCGGCTCCACCATCCAGAACTCGGCCAGGTGGCGGCTGGTGTTGGAGTTTTCGGCGCGGAAGGTCGGGCCGAAGGTGTAGACCTTGGACAGGGCGCAGGCGTAGGTTTCGACGTTCAGCTGGCCGGACACGGTCAGGAAGGTCTCCTTGCCGAAGAAGTCCTTGTCGTAGTCCACCTTGCCTTCGGGGGTGCGCGGCAGGTTTTCCATGTCCAGGGTGGAGACGCGGAACATCTCGCCGGCCCCTTCGGTGTCGGAGGCGGTGATGAGGGGCGCCGCGATCCAGAGGTAGCCCTGTTCGTGGAAGAAGCGGTGAATGGCCTGGGAGAGGCAGTTGCGCACACGGGTCACGGCACCGACGATGTTGGTGCGGGCACGCAGGTGGCCCTGCTCGCGCAGGTACTCGATGCTGTGGCGCTTGGCAGACATGGGGTAGGTGTCCGGATCTTCGACCCAGCCCACCACCTTGACCTCGGTGGCCTGCAGTTCGAACGACTGGCCGCTGCCCTGGGACTCGACCACGGTGCCGGTCACTTCGACGGAGCAAGCTGTGGTCAGACGTTGCACTTCATTCTCGTAATTGGCCAGGGTATTGGGGGCGACGGCCTGCACCGGATGGAAGCAGGAGCCATCGGAAACGGCCAAAAATGAGATCCCCGCCTTGGAATCGCGGCGGGTCCGGATCCACCCTTTCACAGTCAGGGTGGTGCCGACCGAATACTTACCGGCCAGCACATCAACTACGGATGCGTGCGTCATCGAAATATTGTCTCCAGCTTGTTCTTGCAGCGCTATTTGCAACACTAGGGGTCTGGCCCGGGCGCAGTTGGCCCACCATGGCAGACTAAGCCGTTCATCTTACCCGCGCAGGTTTGATAAACAAGCAAAAATGTCGGACCCTTGCGGGGATTTTCCCATGCATCGTGCATGGATCATGGCGGCTGGACGGGGGTGAGGGTGAAGGAGCGCAGGCGGGGGCCGGATGGCTGGATACGGGTGTTGCAGGGGCTGGTGATCCTCTGCTGGGGCGGCTTTGTCGCCCTGCTCTCCCTCTATCACTTCGCCCGGCCAGAGGTGGCTTACGGCTTTCTGGTCTATGGGGGCGTCAAGGTGCGCCAGAGCTGGGACCCCCTGCTTACCCCCTGGCTGGAGCGCGGGCTCTGGGGTTGCTGCCTGCTGACCCTGGTGGTGCTGGTGCTGGCCCGTGGCCGCAGCCGTCGGCAGGAAGATGCCCGCCACGTCAATCTCTTCATCCTGCTGCTGATCCTGGTGGCCTGCCTGCTGCTTTACTACCGGGGCTGAGGGCCGTCGCCGTCATCCTTCCCCTGAGAGGCGGGGCGCTTGCCTATCTGGCGCTCCACGCTGTCGAGCATCTGGTTGTAGGCGAGCGCCACCCGGCCAATCTCGTCCCCTTCATCCCCCTCCAGCCTGTGGCCGAAGTCGTTGCGATCGGTGGCCTCCTCCATGGAGCGGGTCAGCTGGTTGAGGGGGCGGACTATCCAGGTGCGGATGACCCAGAGGGTGAGCAGGAGTCCCAGCCCGAAGATGAGGGTGAGGCTCAGGGCCGAGGTGAGGATGTTCTGCTCCACCCGGGTAAACAGGGTGTCGAGGGAGTAGTCAAAACGCACCGCTCCCAGCACGGTGTTTTCCGGCACCTGGTGGCAGCTGGTGCAGTCGGTACCGCGAAAATCCTTTCTGGCCAGCAGCGGGCGGGTCACCACCAGCCGGCTGTGCATGCCGTCATGCTCTACCTCCAGGCTCCCCTTGCCCGCCAGCGCCAGGGCATCAAACCTGTCCTTCGGGGCCTCGTCGTCACGGCCCGGCCCGTACTGCTTGTTGACCGCCGCCCCGCGCACGATGCGAGCATCTTCCACGTGGGCGTGATGGAGAAACTTGGCGCGCAGGGTGTCGCGGGCGTCCATCTTGCCGGTCAGCATCAGCATGTTGAGGCCGTCGAAGTAGGCCTCGGTCTGCTCGCGGCTCTGTTCCTTGATGAGGGTCAGGATGAGGTCACGCTCGCGCACCGCCTGATAGGCCGCGGAAAACACCAACACCATGGAGAAGATGAAGAGCAGGAAGAAGTTGATCTTGGCAGCAATGGAGAGGCGCATGGGACTGGTACATCTGTTGGGTAAAACCCGCGCAGTCTACTCTCCTCGCCGGACGGGTTTTGGTGTCTTGCTCACATTCTGATGAAAAAGCGCCGAAAGGCCCTGCGTGCTCATGCAGGGCCCGTTCAACCGGACTCAATATTCGCCGCTGGTGATGGCCTCGTGGATGGCGCCGGTCAATACCCGCAGCTCTTCAGGGGTGATGACGAAGGGGGGCATCAGGTAGATGAGCTTGCCAAAGGGACGGATCCAGGCGCCCAGCTCCACGAACTTGCGCTGGATGCGCGCCACGTCCACCCGCTCCTTCATCTCCACCACCCCGATGGCGCCGAGCACCCGCACATCCGCCACCGCCGGGTGCAGGGTCAGCTCCACCAGTTCGGTTTTGAGTTGGTGTTCGATGGCTTGCACCCGCGCCTGCCAAGGTGAGGCGAGCAGCAACTCGATGGAGGCGTTGGCTACCGCGCAGGCAAGCGGGTTGCCCATGAAGGTGGGGCCGTGCATGAAGACGCCCGCCTTGCCGTCACACACGGTACGAGCCACATGCTCGGTCGTGAGCGTGGCCGACAGCGTCAGGTAGCCGCCGGTGAGTGCCTTGCCCAGGCACATGATGTCGGGGCTGATCCCTGCCCAGTCGCAGGCAAAGAGCTGGCCGGTGCGGCCAAAGCCGGTGGCGATTTCATCTGCTATGAGCAGCACGCCGAACTCGTCGCACAGGGCGCGCACCCACTGCAGGTAGCGGGGGTGATAGAAGCGCATGCCGCCTGCCCCCTGGACGATGGGCTCGAGCACGATGGCGGCAATTTCCTCGTGATGATCCGCCACCAGGGTGGCCAGCTCCACCACGCTCTGCTCGTCCCACTGGGCGTGGAAGCGGCAGCTTGGCGCTTCGACGAAATGGTGTTCGGGCAGGAAGCCCTGGTAGAGCTCGTGCATGCCGCCATCCGGGTCGCACACGCTCATGGCGCCGAAGGTGTCGCCGTGATAGCCGCCCCGAAGGGCGACAAATTTGGCGCGGGGCGTCCCCTTGGCGTGCCAGTACTGCTGGGCCATCTTGAGGGCCACCTCCACCGCCACCGAGCCGGAATCCGCCAGAAAGACCCGATCCAGCCCCTTCGGGGTGATCTCCACCAGTTTGCGGCAGAGCTCGACCGCCGGGGCATGGGTCAGGCCGCCAAACATCACGTGGGACATCTTGCCGAGCTGGGCGGTGGCGGCCGCGTCCAGTTCCGGCACCTGATAGCCGTGCACGCAGGCCCACCAGGAGCTCATGCCATCCACCAGCTCGCGCCCGTCCGTCAGGGTGAGGGTCACCCCTTTGGCGCTGGCCACTTCATAGCAGGGCAGGGGATGGGTGAGGGAGGTATAGGGGTGCCAGACGTGGTGCAGGTCGAATTCTTGATTGGTCATTTTGTGTTCTGTTGTCAATTAATTTGATCTGGTCGGTGTTGACAGTCTACGCGTGCTCTCTACACTAGCCAACAATTTCAGCCACTTGGCTTCGCGAACGCCTTGGCGTCGCGCTGTCCAGCTGGCGGGTCTTGCGGCGAACGCTCTCTTGAGCGCGGCGCAGGATCCCACCAATAACAACCGGAAGCCATGTATGAATGCTCTCACCGCGGGTGCCCACACCCTTCGTCACGACTGGACCCTGTCCGAGGTTCAGGATCTCTTTGCCCTGCCATTCAGCGATCTGCTGTTCCAGGCCCAGACGGTGCACCGCGCCCATTTCGACCCGAACGAGGTGCAGGTAAGCACCCTGCTCTCCATCAAGACCGGGGCTTGCCCGGAAGATTGCAAATATTGTCCCCAGAGCGCTCGCTACCACACCGGGCTCGAGACCGAGCGGCTGATGGAGGTGGAAAAAGTGCTGGAGCGGGCCCGGGAGGCCAAGGCCAACGGCTCGTCCCGTTTCTGCATGGGGGCGGCCTGGCGCAACCCGAAAGAGAAGGACATGCCCTATATCCTGCGCATGATTGAAGAGGTGCGCGGGCTCGGCATGGAGACCTGCATGACGCTCGGGATGCTCACCGCCGATCAGGCGGCGCGTCTCGGGGCTGCGGGGCTCGATTACTACAACCACAACCTCGACACCTCGCCGGAGTTCTACGGCGACATCATCACCACCCGCACCTATCAGGACAGGCTCGACACCCTGGAGCATGTGCGCGGCGCCGGCATGAAGGTCTGCTCCGGCGGCATCGTCGGCATGGGGGAGCAGGCGAAAGACCGTGCGGGCCTCTTGATGGCGCTGGCCAATCTGCCGCGCCACCCGGAGAGCGTGCCCATCAACATGCTGGTCAAGGTGAAGGGGACGCCCCTGGAGAACCAGGAGAACCTGGACCCGTTCGAATTTATCCGCACCATCGCCGTGGCGCGCATCATGATGCCGGCCTCCCACGTGCGCCTCTCCGCCGGGCGGGAGAAGATGAACGAGCAGATGCAGGCCATGTGCTTTATGGCGGGGGCAAATTCGATATTTTATGGCTGCAAGCTGCTGACCACCCCCAATCCGGACGAGAACAGCGACATGCAGCTCTTCAAGCGCCTCGGCATCCGCCCCGCCCAGCGGGCCCAGAAGCCGGATCAGGTTCAAGAGGAGGAGCTGCTGGCCGAGGTGAGTCGCCAGAGCGAGCCCAGCGAGCTCTTCTACGACGCCACTCGTCCCCGCGCAGAAGCCGTCCGTACATGATGACCCCCGTTGTCACCGGCCCCTTTGCACTGGGGCAGGCCCTGGCCGAGCGTGAGCAGGCCGCCCTGCTGCGCCGCCGCACCCCGGTGGAGGCCGCGAGCGGTGGGCGGATCCGGGTCGGGGGGCGTGATTACCTCAACGTCTCTGGCAACGACTACCTGGGCCTTGCCGGTCACCCCGCCATCAAGGCCGCCTTCACGGCGGGGGTGGCGCAATATGGCGCAGGGGCAGGCGCCTCGCCCCTGGTGACCGGTTACAGTCGCGCTCACCAGCAGCTGGAAGAGACGCTTGCCGACTGGCTCGGCGTGGAGGCGGTGCTGCTGTTCAACTGCGGCTTCTCCGCCAATCAGGCGGTGCTCAAGGCCCTGCTCGGCAAGGATCACCTGCTGTGGCAGGACAGGCTCAACCACGCCTCCCTGCAGGAGATGGGGAGCCAGCTCCCCTGCAAGATGAAGCGCTTTTGCCACAACGACATGGCGGCCCTTGAGCGGCTGCTTGAGCCAAACCGGGGCCTGATCGTCTCGGAAGGGGTCTTCAGCATGGACGGGGATCAGGCCCCCTGGGCTGAGCTGGCCACACTCGCATCCCGAAGCGGCAACTGGCTGATGATTGACGATGCCCACGGCCTCGGCGTGCTGGGTGCCGAGGGGCGCGGCACCCTGGCGGCCCAGGGGGTTGCTCCTGCCAGCGTGCACATCCAGATGGGGACCTTCGGCAAGGCGCTCGGGGTGGCCGGCGCCTTTGTGGGTGGCAGTCGCGAGCTGGTGGAGTACCTGGTCAATTTTGCCCGCCACTATGTCTACAGCACCCATATGCCCCCCGTCCAGGCGTGCGCCGTGCGCCAGAGCATCGAGCTGGTACGTGTAGCCGACGAGGCCCGTGCCCACCTGGCTCGCCTTGTCGCCCGGTTCCGGCAGGGGGCGCAGGCGCTCGGCTGGCGGCTTGGGGCAAGCGATACCCCCATCCAGCCGCTGCTGGTGGGGGAGAGCGTCGCTGCCCTGCAACTGGCCGAGCGGCTGCGGGAATGCGGTGTCTGGGCCGGCGCCATCCGCCCGCCCACGGTGCCGGTCGGCACGGCGCGCCTTCGCATCACCCTGTGCGCCGCCCATGGCGAAGATGACGTGGATCGCCTGCTCGAGGCCCTGGGGCCCCGCCCATCCACCGACGAGAGAGGGGGCGCCCATGGTGCATGAGCGTTTCCAGTCAGTGGACAAGGCGCAGCTCGCCCGCCGCTTCGGGGCGGCGGCCCGCCACTACGACGCCCACGCCCGCTTCCAGCAGG